>JBEEIV010000222.1:0-6303 GCA_041169645.1 Bacteroidota bacterium | reverse complement strand
GTTCCATGATCGCGTTTTGGATTCGCGCAAATGCCACAAATGGGTTCGTCGGACATGTTTCCACAACTGGTACAATGCAGTACTTTGAGTTTGAAGTCGATTAAGGCACTCGTAAAATCACTTATTTCCACTTCACTTCGTTTGAATAAATCCAGCGCCAAACGCAGTGCCGAACGTCGTCCAACACCTGGTAAGGTTGCTAACTGATCTACAGCTTTTTCAAAATATTTGGATGGAATATTCACGGATAAAATTGAGAATCAAAGTTACTTATTCTTTTCAAAATAGGATGAATTCTTTACAAATACTGTGACTTGTTCAAGGTCCCTCGTAACATTTCACTAACTTTGTCGAGCCATGGCAGTAAAAGAATTAAACATACGCAACAAACGTGCCCGCTTCGAGTATCACCTCGAGGAGGAGTTCACTGCTGGAATGGTTTTGTCCGGTACGGAGATAAAGAGTATCCGGAATGGAAAAGCAAGTATTCTTGAAGCCTATTGTATTTTCTCAAACAACGAAGTGTGGATTCGCAACATGCATGTAACCGAATACGAAAATGGTTCTTTTTATAATCACAAACCTCGGGCAGATCGAAAAATACTTTTGAATCGAAAGGAAATCAATCGAATTGAAAAATTTCTAAAAATAAAAGGGAATACCATCATTCCCTTAAAATTATTTTTATCCGAAAAAGGATGGGTTAAAATCCATATCGCTTGTGCTGTCGGAAAAAAACTTCACGACAAACGACATGATTTGAAAGAAAAAGATGATCGACGAGAAATGGACCGCGCTTTAAAACGCTAATCTTTTCGTTGCTTAATCTTTAATGACTGGATAACCTGGGAATTTCGTTTTGTCAAAAACGAACTTTTTGTCGTCAATCTGAGGATTCGCAGTAAACTTTGTCATGGAATACGTCATTACGGATCCGTCTTTCGCTTTTAATACTGCTTTTTTTAACTCATTTTTTGTTTTGGAGATGTATACCGTGATCGTGTGGTATTCCGCTTTTGCGGGTACTTTTGGGAAAAGATTGATGACGTAAACCATCTCTCCATTTAATTTTTCCTCATGGTCAAATTTATTTTTAAACCCCGTTTCCCAGATAGTCATTAATTTTTTTGGATTCATTCCATCATCATCGTTTGTGGCATCCGATTCATAAACCGAACGTTCTTCTTTAATGACTGTCCAAGTTTTGAGTCCATTCGAAATGATCGTATTATCACCGTATGATGCATAAAATTTATTTCCTTTTACCCAACCTTTTCCGGTTGCGTTTTCATTCTTTCCACCACTTTTAACCGTTGCATTGAACTCAATATAAAACGATTTCATTGTTTTCATTTTAGACGATAGTTTGTCTAGGATTCCCTGTGCTTTGGCATCTTGAGAAAAGGCTCTTCCTACTTGAAGGAAAAGTACGGTGAGAAGGAGGTAAATTGATTTCATATGCTAATTTTCAGTGCAAATATCATAAATTATGCCAAGAACAAAAAATATTCTTAATTGATGACGACAATAGGTTTGTTTAAAAGCTGTTTTTCACCAATAATTTGTAAAATATACGTTCCGGCTCTGAGGTTTTCGGGTATTTCAAATGTTTCACCTTCAAAATGCATGACCCTTTTCAAGGATTTACCATCTGAACTCAATAAATGCAATTCTTGGATTCCTTCACCTCGAATGTTCAAGCAGTTTCCACTTTGAATCGGGTTAGGAAAAATCGAGTAGGGGTTCGAATCAGGAATTTCTAGTCCAACCATGGAACCTATATTAATATTATCTAAATAAATGTTATTTCCCCATCCACCGATGTTTCTGAATGCAATTTGAAGGTTTACTTGTCCTATGTATGCACTTATGTCCACAGAGTCGGTGCGCCATTCGTTAGAAGATGGCGTAAAATAACTTTGGTTATCGGGAGCAGTGGCAAGGGATGTTCCACCTTTCAAAAATACCTGATCAAACGTCACTCCACAATCATTCGATATCATGACGGCTAATGAATCAGAATAACCACTTCCCCAACGGGCGTAAGCCACGTCGAAATACACGTAGGGTTGTATGCTGAGAAAGGTTCCATCTAAGGGCATCACCAAATCGTCATAGGAATGTTGGGAGTCGATGTCGTAATTGTTGAAAATGGCTGCTTGACTCGATGCTCCAAATCCTCCTGCTGCAGTGGATAAGCTCCATGTTCCACCTCCATCTTCATTATTGATGCTCCATCCGTTTGGTAGAAACCCACCTTCGAAATCTTCTTGAATTCCAGTTTGCAATTGGAAAAAAGAAACGTTTACCGTCAAGCTATCGATGTCCGTATTTCCATTTGCATCCGTGATGTGTAAAATGGCTAAGTGATCTCCTGCCGTTGAAAATAATACGCTTGGATTGCGTAAATTAGAACTTGAAGGTGAACCTGTCGGAAAAGACCAATTCCAGGATGCATTGGTATGATTTAGAAAAGAATGATCCTCAAAATAGAACGAATCTACCGAACAAACGGCAACTTGCTCTAATTTATCCACTTGTATGCGGCAGATGGGTAAGGATGGACTTTCTGATAGGTTAGATTCAAAAATCCCTTTTCCATAAGATGCTAAACGGATTTTGGAATCTCGGTAGAACGGTTTTAAAATGTTGCCATTGATAAAGGTAGGAAGTCCAGCATTATCTATGGAAAACGAAGTGGTGTTATTTCGATAGTATACCGATTTATTGGTCGCAACATAAAGTCCTCCATTCGTGCCTGCAATATGCATGATGGATTGAACACTTTCATTGTTTAAGGCAGTGTTCGTCCAGTTTTCCCAAGATTGACCACCATTTGATGTTTTGAATACCTTATTTCCATTGGATCCACTTGCATACGCAATCCATAATTCATTTTCATTTAATGGATTTAATGAGAGTAGCATACGTCGACTGTTTCCGCTGGGAATTGTGATTTGCGACCAAGATTGACCACCATCTGTTGTCTTCCAAAGTTTACCGGTGTTCCCTGAGGCTGGTTGTTGATTTAAATACATCACATTTGGATTCGAAGACGAAATTTCAATGTATTTTACTTGATCATTGGGTGATGTTCCAAACGTGTAAAGGGCATTGAAAGAAGCTCCTGCGTCCATGGTTCTATAAAGCACATGATCTCTTCCGATGTATGCGATGGAAAAGCAGTTGGGATGAAATTCCATTTCACTTGATTCAGCTGCATAATAACTTTCGTTCGGTGCCGTTCCAAAGGGAGCACCTGAAATAGCATCACCCAAATTCAATGGGATGCGTCTTCCTCCAATGTCCGAAAAATACGTCAAGCGATTTCTACCGGGATTTACATATCCAGTTGCTGCTTCGCCACCACCGAGTTCCAGAAAGTTTCCAGCGCCATAATTTTCATGGTATGCGAGGTTTCCATTATGATACAGGCCACCCACTAAAACATCTTCATTCCATCCGGATCCAAATCCCCAGTAGTCGGAACCATGCACACCCGACATCATGAATTGAGGTTCGGTCGCAAAGAAATCAGTTGAGTGATAGATTCCACCGTCCGTGGTAATCCATGCATTGTTTCCAAAAACACGAAAATCTTGATTGTCGACATGCATGTGTAAGGGACCTCCAACATATCCGGATAAGGCAGAAAAAGTCGCTCCGCCATCCGTTGATTTGTAGACATTTAATCCTCCAACAAGCAATACATCTGGGTCGGTAGGTGACGCCATGATGGCACAATTGTAAAATCCTTGATGGTATAACCAGGTGGAGGTTCCAATGGCTAAATTGATGTGTGTTGCCGAATATGGTCCGCCGACTGGCCCATTTGGTAAGGTCCAAGAAATTCCGCCATCATCACTGCGGTAAACACCGATGTAGCCGAGGTCGTTCGGTTTGGATTCTCCAATTAAATAGGCGTACACTCGGTTTGGATCTGCGTTGGTGACAGCAATTCGCGCTCCTCCATCATTTCGCGCAGCATCATTCGATGAATACCAACCCATTGTTTGAGTCGACCAATTGACACCTGAATCGCTTGATCGCAAAAACTCACAGTTTAATGTGCTCGCATTGTGTTTGACCAAATACAGAATGGAACTATTTCCTGTATTGGTTTTAATGTCATAAGCTGCTTCTGTATAAACGGCCGTCCAATTGGTTCCACCGTCTACACTTTTGTACAATCCTTTATCTGTCGCAGCGAATACGAGGTTACCATTGCTTGAGTGAATCATGATTTCATTTACACCGAAGTTGGTGTTTGGTAATACGTTGGTCCAGCTGTTGCCTCCATCGAGTGAACGAAAAACGCCTTTGTTACCTCCAGCAAAGACAACATTAGGATTTGAATAATCCACTTCTATAGCCGTTACTCCGCTACCAAAATCAATACTCATGGAAACACAGGTCCAATGTTGTCCCGCGTCTGAGCTTTTATAGACCTCGCCAGGTTCTGTTCCACAATAACAGAAATTGGGAGCATTTAAACATTGGTCAAAACTATAGGTATTTGTTTGACCTGATCCTTGAGTTAGTCCTTCTTGAAAATTGGTAATGGGTCCAACCACACTCCAGTTGGATGATTTTTGGCGCTTTTGTTTTCTTTGGAATTCGGCATCGATTTGACGTTGTTCTAATTCTTCTGGGAGATCAATGAATCCAGCATCGGTCACGTAGGGTAGAGCAGCCTTTCTCCATCGCTTGTAGTATTGCGTGTGATACGATTTTTCAAATTCATGCGTTCGAAAATATGCTTTGTACAAGGCATCGACTTCGTAAACATTGGGCTGTTCGCTGTACATGAGTTGTGCCCATTCAGGCAGTTGAGCAACTTCATTTACACTCGGTTTTTTTAAGTTTTGTCCTTGAGAAAATTCGGCAAAGCCAAGTAGTAAAAAAGGGAGCAGTAGAAACTTCGACATAAATCCAATTTTGATTTATGCTAATGTACTATTTTTCAAGCAACTGATTTTCATAAAAAACGATCTTTCCATTCGGGATCAGGGATCATACAAGCATCTCTCATTCCAAAAACCCGGTACCTTCGTTTGGCACAAAATCGGTAAATGGCATTTCGAATAAACGGTGGTATCACTTTGAAAATTGACATCAATTTCCACCATCCGCCTAAATCTGAAAGGATGCCTAAAACGGCTGCGCTTTCAGTAAGAACACGGTTATTTTTCACATATAGGACAGAGTCCATCGGACTTACAGAGATGTGAAGGCCCTTCAATTGTTCTTTCGTAAATTCAGATTGTGCCGTTGTAAAATAAAATTGTTTGGATCGGTCTTTTTTCAATGTGAACTGAACAAAGCGGTTGCAAAGGATGCAAATCCCATCGAAAATAATGATTTTTCTATCCTGCATTATGTTGTTTTTGGCAATTCAATTTTTTTTGGGTTTTTGACTTTTTCATTCGTTAATGCAAGTTCCAATACTTCGGACATTTTACTCACAAAGTGAAAGCGAATTCCCTTCAAGTATTCCTCTTTGATTTCTTCGATGTCTTGTTTGTTTTTCGTACACAAGATGATCTCTTTGATTCCAGCACGTTTTGCCGCAAGGATTTTTTCCTTTATTCCACCAACGGGAAGAACATCGCCGCGTAGCGTGATTTCTCCTGTCATTGCTAAGTTTTTCTTCACTTTACGTTGCGTGTACACAGATGCTAAGGAAGTTAACATGGTGATTCCCGCACTTGGACCATCTTTGGGCGTTGCACCTTCCGGAACGTGAACATGAATATTGTGTTCATCGAAAATCGCTTGTTCGATTCCCAATAATTCACTGTTTCCTTTTAAGTACTCCAAAGCAATGACTGCTGATTCTTTCATGACATCACCGAGGTTTCCAGTCAGTGTCAGTTTTCCTTTCCCTTTTGTAATGGACGATTCAATGAAAAGAATGTCACCACCAACGGAAGTCCAGGCAAGACCCGTTACTACGCCTGCTGTATCATTATTGATGTATTTTGTTCGCGCTCGACCAGCACCGAGAAAAGTGAAGAGGTCTTCCATGGAAACATTCGGTTCGAAGGATTCTTCCATTGCGATTTGTCGGGCTCGGTTGCGCACCAACTTGGCAGTAACTTTATCTAAGCCACGAACACCTGATTCGTTCGTGTATTCTTCCACAATCTTTTCCCACACCTTTTTGTCTACGATGATGTCATTTTTCGTAATACCATGCTCGGCGATTTGTTTTGGTAACAAGTGGCGCTTGGCAATTTCGATTTTTTCTTCGATGGTATATCCATTTACTTCAATGATTTCCATTCGGTCTAAGAGCGGTGT
>JBEEIV010000221.1:0-8744 GCA_041169645.1 Bacteroidota bacterium | reverse complement strand
ACATTGCTTCTACCATCATTTTTGTGTTCTTAATTTTCATTACACAATGGTACGAATTGGTCTATGTTTACCTTGGATTGATGTTCCTTTATTTTATCTGCTGGCATTATTTTCCATCCGTAAAAAATCTATTGAACCGAGACCTCAACTTATTAATTACCATGGTTGTTGGCGGACTCTGGCATGGAGCAAGTGAGAATTTTGTGATTTGGGGGTCCATGAATGGATTGGCACTGATTTTTTATCAGTATTGGAAGAAAATTAGTCCCTATGAGCAAAGTAACTCCTGGGGAATTCGAGCTTGGCGCATCTTCCTCACCTTTAATTTCATCACCTTCACACGGATTTGGTTCCGTCTAGACGAAGCCGGAGAACCGATGAAAATGCTCGAACAAATTTGGTTGCATTTTGATTTTTCATGGGACGTTTTTGTCAAAGTACTCGAAACCTACCAAGCAGCTTTTTGGATCATCCTTACTGGTTTTATATTACATTGGTTACCGCAATCTTGGAAGGACAAAGGAACACAAAGGTTTGCAAACATTCCATTTGTGTTTCAAGCCATCTGCATCGCTTTTAGTGTTTTCTTGATGTATCAAGCCATTTCAGATTCCTTTAAACCCTTTGTTTATTTCCAGTTTTAAGCAACTAAATAATAACTGAAAAATAGCAAATCAACACTTACTGTTGCCATACTTGCAAGGGCAATCCAACGCATTGGTGCAACTGCTAGCAGCAAACTTAAGGTTAACATTGTTGGTACTACAATTGCGATAAGCGCCACGGTACTTTCCAACGCTCCCATTCCAACCGTAACTCCACCTAAACAACCCACAACTAATAAAATAATGGCAATCCATCCAAAGCGATTGAATTCCATTTCTCCGATTAATTTATCAAACATAGCTTTTTTTTTTCATCAAATTTCGAGGGAATTAGCGCTGGATTCAATGAGAAAAATCGCGAAAAAACCTGATTTTCATCAATAAATAAGGCTTAAATGAATTTAGTTGCCGAATTATTTGACAAACGGGGTCTCGATGTCGTATCTTTGCGCCCTACTTCTGATAAGTAGGTAAATATTGAGTTTATGAGCAAAATGAAATTATCGGAGTTTGACTTCGATCTTCCAGAAGAGTTAATTGCCAATTATCCAAGCGAAAACCGCGATGAGGCTCGTTTGATGGTGATCCATCGTTCAACTGGTCAAATCGAACACAAATTATTTAAAGATGTGTTGGATTATTTTTCCGAAGGCGATGTAATGATTATGAACAACACGCGTGTTTTCCCTGCAAGGATGTATGGTAATAAGGAAAAAACTGGAGCAAAAATTGAAGTTTTCTTGTTGCGTGAATTAAACCGCGAAAGTTTACTTTGGGATGTTTTGGTGGATCCTGCGCGTAAAATTCGTATTGGAAATAAATTGTACTTCGGAGAAGATGATTCGTTAGTGGCTGAAGTCATCGATAACACTACTTCACGCGGACGCACCCTTCGATTTTTATTCGATGGACCATACGAAGAATTCAAAGCAAAAATCACAGAACTTGGCGAAACACCGCTTCCAAAATACATCAAAAGAGAGGTTGAGCCAGAAGATGAGGAACGTTACCAAACCATTTTTGCTAAAGTAGAAGGAGCTGTTGCTGCGCCAACTGCCGGATTACATTTCTCGCGTCAATTGTTGAAACGATTGGAGTTAAAGGGAATTGATTTTGCCGAGGTTACCCTACACGTAGGACTTGGAACTTTTCGTTCGGTTGAAGTGGAAGATTTGACCAAACATAAAATGGATTCAGAGCAGGTGATTATCCCGGAAAAAGCTGCCGATATGGTCAACAACGCAAAACGCACTAAACACCGTGTATGTGCTATTGGAACAACGGCAATGCGTGCAATTGAAACGTCTGTGTCGACTGAAGGATATTTGAAACCATTTGACGGATGGACGAACAAATTTATTTTTCCTCCTTATGAATTCAGTATTGCGGATAGTTTGATCACAAACTTCCATACTCCGCTGTCGACTTTATTAATGATGATTTCTGCATTTGCAGGACACGAATTAATGATGCAAGCATACCAAGAAGCAATTAAAGAAAAATACCGTTTCTATTCATACGGTGATGCCATGCTCATTTTATAAAGAGCATTTTAAGATATAAAAAAAGAGAAGGTTATTGCCTTCTCTTTTTTTGTGTTGTAAGGTTTTTCTTAATCGGCAATGATCAGGATATAATTGTTCTTTTTTCCTTTGCCTAATAAAACGTATTTATTGTTGATTAAATGGCTTGATCCGATGACAAACTGCTCATCGACTTTTTCTTTATTCACCGAAATCGCATTTGCTTTCAATTCGCGTCGCGCCTCTCCGTTGGAAGATAAAAATCCTGTTTTTGCCGATAGCGCATCAACGATGCTTAATCCTTCCCCGAAATCTGCGCGGGAAATTTCTGCCTGAGGAACACCCTCAAAAATACTGAAGAAATCCTCCTCAGATAAAGCTTTTAAATCCTCAGAAGTAGATTTTCCAAAGAGGATATTGCTCGCGCTAATTGCCGTTTGAAGCGCTTCTTTGCTGTGTACACGAATCGTAATGTCTTCTGCAAGTGCTTTTTGAAGGACACGTAAATGCGGTGCTTCAGCGTGTTCTTTTTCTAACGCTTCAATTTCTTCGCGCGATTTCAGGGTGAAAATCCGAATGTAATTTGCTGCATCTTCATCTGCGGCATTCAACCAATATTGGTAAAATTGATATGGCGATGTTTTTTTAGGGTCCAGCCAAACGTTTCCACCTTCCGTCTTCCCAAATTTTGTTCCATCTGCTTTTTTAATCAGAGGAGTTGTTACCGCATAGGCTTCGCCTCCACCTTTTCTACGGATTAACTCCGTTCCAGTGACAATATTTCCCCATTGATCAGAGCCACCTAGTTGAACGATGCATCCTTTATGCTGGTTGAGGTAATAAAAATCATACCCTTGAACTAATTGGTATGAAAATTCCGTGAAAGACATGCCCGTTTCAAGTCGAGACTTTACAGAGTCCTTTGCCATCATGTAATTCACCGAAATATGTTTTCCAACATCGCGAATGAACTCCAAAAAGCTCATGTTTTGAAACCAATCAATGTTATTGACCATTTCTGCTGCATTTGCCCCTTCGAAGTCCAAAAACTTTTCGAGTTGCGCTTTTACGCAGGCAACATTATGCTGAAGCGTCTCGTGATCCAACAGGTTTCGTTCTTGTGATTTCCCAGAAGGATCTCCTACCATACCTGTTGCTCCTCCAACTAATGCAAACGGTTTATGTCCCGCTTTTTGAAAATGAACCAAGGTCATGATTTGGACCAGACTTCCAATGTGCAAAGAATCTGCTGTGGGATCAAACCCAATGTAACCAGACGAACTTTTCTTCAATAATGCTTCTTCTGTACCAGGCATGATATCATGTATCATTCCCCTCCACTGTAATTCTTCAATAAAATTCGTTGGCATCTTATTTTGTTAATTCTTTAAATACTTCCTCTAGGGATTTTTGTTCGATGTTTAGGGTAAGGATTAACCAATTTTGCGCTTGTGCGTGCTGAGAAACCGATTTTCTCAAATCGTCGGTTGAACGAGATTCAATTAACCATCCATTGTTTAATGCTTCCACCTTGCTGACGTTCAGGATTTTCATCAACTGTGCTTTAGAAACAGTCGAATCGAATTCCACATAAACCGTTTGGTGTGCCAATTCTTGTTGCAGTGTCTTGGCTTTGTCATCGGCCACAATTTGTCCTTTTGATAAAATGATTACACGGTCACAAATCGCTTCCACTTCTTGCATGATGTGGGTAGATAGTAATACGGTTTTTTGCTTACCAATTTGCCGAATTAATTCACGGATTTCTACCAATTGATTTGGGTCCAAACCTGTAGTTGGTTCATCGAGAATCAATACTTCAGGATCGTGAATGATTGCTTGTGCCAATCCAACACGTTGGCGATATCCTTTTGACAAGGCGCCTATTTTTTTGTTTTGTTCGACATCTAAACCTACCGCATGAACCATTTCGGCCACTCGGGATTTTAAATTTTTTACTTTGTAAATGCGTCCAACAAATTCCAAGTATTCTCGAACATACATGTCCACATAGAGTGGGTTATTTTCCGGCAAATAACCAATCATTTGACGTGTTTTTAACTCATCCACATCAACCTTGATACCACCGATATACACTTCGCCATCACTTGCGGGAATGTACCCCGTCATGATTTTCATGGTGGTAGATTTTCCAGCTCCATTTGGACCTAAAAAAGCCACAATCTCACCTTTGTTTACAGAGAAACTTACATCCCGCACTGCGGCTTGTTCTCCATAATATTTAAACAGGTTTTTTACTTCTATTGACATCGCAAAGCGAAGTTACTAAAAATAGAGGAAGTATCTACGCACTTGTGATTTTCCTTGAGAATAGGGAATAGAAAAAGGCGAATAGTGTAATACCCATTTGAGATTCCAGGGTGTCTTCGAAGAGGAAGGTCACCAAAACGATGCATCCAAATAATAATCCAACCCATTGCTTCCACTTCACTTGTTGAAGGATAAACTTGAGTTGAAAGTAAACAAAGAATAAAATGCCAAGAATGCCGAATGTCAGAAAATAGGTTAAATAGGAATTATGTGCGCGAAGTCTGCGTTCTTTTGTCAAAGGCGAGTTCCGCTGATCATACATCGCTTGCATCGCATCGTCTACGTCACCCGTTCCCACGCCGAGCATCCAATGGTTTTCTATGAGCGCCCACGCATTTTTCCAATATTCCAAACGTTCCAAAATGGAATGTCCAGAAGGATTGGAAGCATGATGCAACTGGTAGCGAATGTCCAACAAACGTGCCTGCATTCCCCCATAGGTTTCGTGCACATCCGCGTATCCTTTTTCGATGAATTGAATGTCCTCCGTACTTAATTGTTTCACACCCACTTCTGTTGCACAAAGTGCTTTGGAAGATAGATACCTTTCTAATGTGCTACTCACCGGTTGATTACGCAGATCCAAACTATCGTAATTCAAGGAAGAACGTTTGTTCCATGCTGCTTCCATTTCATCGTAACGTTCTCTGCATGGAACCGGATAATTTACTGGAAATGATAAGTAATAAAATAGCCCAACAAAACTACCGATAACCAGTACATAACTCAAGACAAGTATCCAATACAACCGTTTGATATACATGATAAACGTGAGTAGTCCAACAAGTACGATCCCAACGGAAATGATGCCAGATAATACTTGACTGTAAAATGTATAGATGATAAACAACAGTGATGCAAGCGCGAACAAATTTCGGTATTTTGATCCCTTGTAAATTTGCTCCAAGCAAAACGCCAATCCTATGCCTATTAAAATGCCATAACGGATGTGTGAACCAAAAAGCGACATGTCGCGAATGTCAATTAAATGCAGTGATTCTGAAAAAAATTGATAAGCAACCGCGTTTATGAACGCTGTGATGACCAAGGTCAAAATAAAATAGTGCACGAGCCTGGTTAACCGAGGTGATGTAGGGATTGGATGAGCACCAACAATCAGAGGAATGAGCAATAGGGACGTTTTCTTTCGAATGTCATCTAATCCATACGTCCAATTACTTGACCAAATCAATCCGAGCAGATGTGCGGCGTAAAAAACGAGGAGTAATAAAATGAGTGGATTGTCTTTTAGTCGCTGAAAATAGGAGCGAAAATTACCTTCCAATACTAGGTTTGCCACTCCTAGAAGTAGTCCCATTGACATCAAAAACTTGCTACAAACGACTCCTATGATAAAGAAGCAAAGCACCAAAAAATGCAAGCGGTGATGAATCTCGGGTCCAAAAAAGCGTTTTAACATAAAAGACAAACGCTTATTTTTTCAAAATAGTATTGTACTCTTTTGAATTGCTCAAGATAGACAGTGCGCGTTGAACAACAAGGTCATTTTTAAGCGATGCTATGGTTCTTCCTTTCTGAAAATAATACCTAGAAATGATTTCATTTTCGACCAATTCCGAGATTTCTGATTTAAACTTCTGTAAATCGCGTTCTTTGGATGGCGTAACTTTTGAAATCATTTCGTCATAATCAGACTTGATTTCGTCGAAATACCCTTCTTTTTCAGCAGTTTCTTTCATTTTTTTCAATGATTCTTCCGAGGCCGTGGTGTAGTTAAAGTCTTGAGATAAGGCATACTGCTGAAATTCCAGGTATTCAGCATCCGTCAATTTAAAGTTCTCCGCTTTGTCAATGCTAGCGTGGCTCATGACATAATCAGTGGCAAAGTTAAAAATGCAGTTGCTCGTTAAAAGTACAGCGGTTAATCGACTCAAGTCTGGGCTTTCCACTTCCACATCTGGTTCAATTCCTCTTCCATCAATCACATTTCTTCCGTTTTTCGTCTGAAAGGTTTTTAACAACGAATCTGGAATTTCTTTGGGTTTAGCCGAACGATCCTTGTCGTAATATTCCAAACGTTGCACACAGCGGCCTGACGGCGTGTAATATTTCGCGATGGTGATTTTGATTTTTGAGCCATATTTCAGGTCATACGTTCGTTGTACGAGTCCTTTTCCAAAACTGGTTTCACCCAAGATAACCGCTCTGTCTAAGTCCTGCAATGCACCTGACACGATCTCACTTGCTGAGGCGGATCCACCATCCACTAACACGGCTAAGGGCATTTCTTGAACAAAAGGTTCTTCGAGTGTCATGTAGACACGGTTTTCCTCTTTCACTCGTCCTTTTGTTGTCACAACTACTTGGTTTTTAGGGACAAAGAAGTTTACAATTTTAACTGCTTCGATGAGTAGCCCTCCCCCATTTCCTCGTAAATCCAGGACCAATTGTTTTGCTCCATCAGCTTGAAGTTTCTGGATGGCATTTTTCACATCTGCCGAAGCCGTTTGTGTAAAGCTATTCAGTTTGACATAACCAACATCACCTTTTAGTATTCCGAAATATGGAACATCCGGGATTTTGATTTCATCGCGTGCAATGCTGATTTTCTTTTTTCCCTCGCCTTTGCGTTCAATCTCCACTTCAATGCTCGTGCCTTTGGGTCCTTTCAACGCGTCTGAAACCTCATCCGTGGATTTTTTGATCATGCTTTTTCCATCAATACTCAAAATTTTATCTCCGGCTTTAAGTCCGCTTTTGGCTGCCGGACAATCTTCGTAAGGCTCAGAAATGAAGGTGTAATCACCCATTTGACGAATCAAAGCACCAATTCCTCCATATTGTCCCGTCGTCAATAAGCGGTAATCCTCAATATTCGATTCATGGTAGTATACTGTGTAGGGATCAAGTTCCTTTAACATGGCATCTATCGCCGTCTTGGATAATTTACCTTCTTGCGGTTCATCCACAAAATAAAGGTCAAGGTGCTCATAAATTTGATCCATGATTTCCAAACTTTTTAAGGTTTCGAATCCACCGGATTGAGACCACGTAGTTTGAAAAGTAAGGCAGGTAACAAAGATCCAAATGACCGCTTTCAATTTATTTTTCATGTTTTATTTCAATTATTAATTTGGTGATGGCATCTTTCAATTTTTGTTCCAATTCTTGATAAGGTATCCGTTCATTTAATTGGTAAATCAGCGCAAAATTGATTTTTTTACCGCACATTGTCAAGTGGTTTTCCAGCTGACTTTTATTCAAACGTAAAATTTCACGAAAACACCTTTTGACGTAATTTCGATCATGGGCGTGTTTCATTCTTTTTTTTGGAACCGAAAATACAACTTGAAACGGGTGTTCCATGTCTGCGTCGGTTTCTTGATACACAATGGAAATCGGATAGGCTTTTACCCTTGTTCCTCCGGAAAACAAAGAATCAATGCGTTTGACACTACACAGTTTATATGCTTTCCCGAATGAATATTCCATTTAAGTTCGGCTTAATGTCCCGCTGGGGATTCGGACTCAAACAACTCGACAATTTCGTAGCGAAAATCAGTCAATTTCTTCAAGCTAACACTATCTTCGTAAGACCCTTTAAAGTCCATTAAAAAACTGGCATATAAGGTTTTCATGGTGCTCAAACGCGGATGAGTTTCCATTTTTTTATATACACCTCCCGACAAAAAACCTGGTTTTTCACCAAGGACTAATTTGGTCAATGAATGAATAATATCATTGGAAAGTTCGATTAATTCTTTTTCATCAAAGTGTGCCATTATTCAGAGAGTTTATTGTCATCAATTTCTTCATAATCATCAAAGGAATCCTCGTTGGATGCTTTTTTTGAACCAAAACCATTCCGGACATTCACCATTGGTTTTCCTGAAACAATAAAATTCAATGCATTCAACATTTTAAAAAACAATCCAATTAAAAAGAAAAACCCGATGATTTTAAAGATAAAGCCGATGATAACGGTTTCTTCGATATCAATAATGCTTCCTTGAAACCATTTGGCAATAGCGTTTTCGGAAAATTGTGGATAGGATACCAGTCCAACAAAAGTAAGAGCCGACAGGACAATCAAGGAGATTTCCCACCGACGGTTGAAAGGAACATCTTTCATCCCTCGCGTAAAACTCGACATCAATTGAATCCGCTGTTCGTTTTGTTGCAATTTACCTAAGAAATAGACCATCAATACAACAAAGGAGGGAGCAACATGCATATAATTCACGTGGTATTCTGGTTCATTTAATTGTTGCAAGCAAAATAAAAACGTCACATTTACCAGAAATAAATACTTGATTGTTTTAAT
>JBEEIV010000220.1:0-7154 GCA_041169645.1 Bacteroidota bacterium | reverse complement strand
TACACTAAGGCTTACATTACTTGCGCTGGCTATATTTGCAGGACAAGTTAGAGAATTTGATAAAGAAAAAAGAAAAGGAAAACTTCCTGTTTCTGGGTTTGGGCAATACGTAAATTTGGTTGTTCCATCTAAAGCAGTAACAGAAGAGACATTATTAGGTGATGAACAAGTTAACGTTAAACCTGTTATCATTGGTGTAGAAACAGCTGTAATGGTTATCTGAAAAGAACTAGTTGTTGCCCCATCTGTCAAGGTAAGCGTTGCCGTTCCCGAAGAATTAAAAGTTACCGGAAATGGTGTGCGCATTGTTGATGTTGAAATGGTTGCGCCTGTAAAAGTCCATTGCACAGTTGTGGTAGAGGTAATATTCGTGTTATTTTGATCTTCTAAAACAAATAAAATTGAAGACCCTTGACATACGGATATCGTGTTTGAGTTTGAATAACTTGGAATTGTTAGAAAGTCTGCATTCAACTGCCCATTCACCCTTCCAGAAAGGAAGAACAGTAGAAACAAGAAAGAAAACTTAAGAAGTGTAATGGTGTTTTTCAAATGGTAAGTTGTTATTATGCAAAATTACAACTTCAAGATGTAATAGCCAATTCATTTTACCCTTATTCTTCAAGGAATTAGGTGAATTTGGTCTTTCCCTTATATCTTAATGTAAATTAGGACCAATATCGATTGAAATGTTAACAATTTAGTGACATTCCAAATGAAACCTAGACCATTTAAAACGGTCTCTATAGAGCAGGAACGGCTTCGGGATTTGCAGCAGCTTCTTTTCGCTTACGCTCCTCTATCACGCGGTTCTTCTTGTCTTCTTCTTCGCGTTTTTTCTTTTCCTCTTCATCGCGTTTTTTACGCTTTGCAACGAGGTCTTTGTTTTTAACCTCCAATTCAGCAACTGGTGTAATTGGACGCGTGGTTAGAGGAAATAGGTTTTGAAGTTCACCACTGTAGTAAAACTCATAACAGAGTCCACCAAACGTATACATGCGATCGGCTACTTCAAAGTTTGACCCACCAACTTGAGGGTGTGCACTAGGTTTACTCTTTTGATATCCTAAATTAAATAAGGTTCCAATGATTTCTGGTCGATAAGCCAATGAAAATCCGGATTTCTCCCAATGCGCTTGGTATTGACGAATCAAGAAGGCCGTATATAAATAAGAATAATAATGGTCTCCGCCTTTAATTAAACGCTGTATGGTTTTGTATTTGTGGGACTCAATCGTATCATTGACCAATTCAGGGAAGGAATCGTTCACGTTGATGCAACTTTGAAAATAATCCCCAGCATAGAAAGGCGATTTCGTATCAAACAATGTTTTTTCAATGCGCAATGCTGTGTTTTGCAAAATTCCGGTAACACCATATCCACGGTTCGTAGGAAGAATTAATCGGCTGAATGGAACAACGTATTGCTTGAACTTTTCGCGTCCCGAATTAAACATGCGCACTTGTTCACCAACCAAACACATCACAAGTAGTCGAGGCTCCACACCTGTTAAACGTGCAACGGAATCAATTGCTTTTTTATCATTTGCTACTGCTTTACAGAAGTCTTTCCATGCTTGAGAATGTGCCCAAGGATAAAGTGTTTCTGATTGTTTGCTGCTGGATGCATTAATTTTAGCAAAGGCCGTTTGAATTTCCTTATCATCCTTTAGAAGAAGTTGAATCGCATCTAACATGCGCGCAGCAACCTTTGGATCTTTCGACTTGTTCAATGCAGTAGAAATGATTTCCGCATTCTTTGGGTAGTTTTCCGCAAGGACACCAATTTTCTGAATTACTCTGGCTTTCAATAGTACAACACTGGCAGAATCCATTTCTTCACCGTAATTCGATGCTACCTTATCGAAATAACGGTTGTTTACATCAACCGTACCTTTTTCGTTGGTCCATTTCATCTTAACTGCTAAGGCAGTAAACATTAAAAACAACGCAATCATGGCCAATCCATGGATTACAACTTTGTAACTGATAACAAAAAATTTCTTCACGGTATTTTTTAAAAAGTGGACAAAATTACACCCTTTCTACGAAATAAAAAAAATACGTAATCTTTTTAAAACTATTTTTCAATTGGAAAATAAGCGAAATTTAGGGATTCCCCTATTTTGTTCCATTCCTTTTTTTGTATCGAGGAAATTCTTTTAGTTTTGGTAAAAAAAACATAATCACATGAGAAAATATGTATTGCTTTTTTTAGTTTTTGTTCAATTTTTGGCATTCGGACAAGAGGATGTTACGGCGAATTATGCGCGCTGGGAGTGGGGAAACGACGGCTATTCCATTCGCAGTTTTAGAGTGGATTTGCAAAACAATACCGAATATGTGGTGACTGAAATAAAAATGCGTCTTTGGATTTACGATGATGAAGGAGAATTCTATGAACACAATAAGGTGCACACGTTTAAAGTAAACATTCCTGCATATGAATTGAGTAAAACTCCGGTAATTCCTTTATCAAATAGAAAAATCCTGCGCTATTGGAAAAGCTTCGAAGGTTTATCATGGGGTAGCGAGATCCTGGATGTAAAATTGTACAAAACACCTGCTCAAATACAAGCGGAAAAAGAGGAAGCCGAGCGTATTCGCATAGAGGAGGAACGCATTGCGCGTGAAAAAGCAGAGGCCGAGCGCATCGCCGCAGAAAAATTAGCCTTGGAAAAAAAGATTGCAGAGACGCTGAAAACAGCTAATGAATACTACGGAAAGAATAAATTTTTCGAAGCTAAAAAGTATTTTTCGGAAGTTTTGACACTCAATCCAAATCAACAAGAAGCGAAACGTAAATCAGATGAAATCCAGGAGTTTTTAACGCTTAGATCCGGTGTCGGTTACGTATATCGCAACGAACGTTCAGCAGACTTTAATTCTGTTAAAACGGCTGTTGCCACCGCTTTAAATGAAAACAGTCAACTTTATAAAGAAGGAAATCTGTCCATGAAGGTCCTCATTGCCTTTGATACGAACGGGACCAATCGTTCAACGATAAGTGGAATAGATTCACCTGATTTGCGTTCAAAATTGGAAACTATTTTGAGGTCTAATTTAACGGCAACAAAGAAATTCGGTTATTTCGTTAACGCACACGATGAATTCCCTGTTTCCATGTCTTGGAATTCCGAACAAGAACTGGTGATCTCTAATGGAGAGGGTATAAATAGTCAGGGAAGAAACTTTACCGCGAATCCAACGGATATAAAAGATTACATTAATAAGTTAGACTACAAATACGGTGATTTTACCTTTGAAATCAAAAACAAAACGATAAAAGTGGATGGGGCTGCTACCTCATTGACGGATACATACTTTGTTCATTACAAATTGAATGCTGGCCCACAATACGCTTTCTATTCCTTGATTCTACCAGGATGGGGTTCAGGAAAAGTTTCTAGTGGTGAACATGGGTATTTAACTGGTTTCACGTACTTACTTTCCCTTTCGAGCGCTGGATTGACGAAATTGATGGAAAAAAATGATTACAAAGAATATACGGACGCACAAAGTCAATATTTGGCTGAAACGGCTTACACGGCTGCTAACCAAGACCGCAAACTATTTTTGTTGTCATTAGGTGTGGTAGGATTTACCTATGTTTATGATTTTACCTGGTCCGTTGTGAAAGGATTTGGAAACATCAAAAAAGCATCCGTTTACCGCAAAGAACTAAAACAAGGTCCAATGTTAGTTAAATTATCAACCATTTAATCGCCATGAAAAAATTAATAACACTTAGCATCCTTTTTTCCTTTCTCATTCTTGGATGTACCAAAGATGATTTTACATGGAACATCAAGAAACGTGCATGTTACATTAAATTCTACAATTCAAGTGAGGACTATTTTAGTCTGGTTGATATTGCTGGAATGAGCAATAGTACGGTTGGAACAGGACCAAACAATTATTACGAGGATCAACCAATTACCTTGAAGGCAGGACAAACCTACGATTTGCATACCATTTTTCAGACCACAGAGAATTACATCACAGCATATGCTTATTTTGATTGGAATGCGGACGGAGATTTTGCCGATTCGTACGAAAGTTTCATGATTTCGAATGACAAGAATATCAATGATAATATGACAAGCATATCGGTGCCTGCAAATGCAAAGAAAAAGCCATCGAATGCACGCTTCGTTTTACGAACGGGTAGCAGTACGGCTGCTGATCCATGTTACGAATACGATAGCTATGGTGAGGTAGAAGATTATCCGCTGGAGATTGAATAGCAGCGTTTCTCATCATTAGATTTAGATGAAAATTTGACCTATTGTCCAAGTTTAAACTAACCCTAGGATCATTCGCAGTTACTCCAACAATTACGGTAGTGATTTTATTTAATGTAAATCATAAAATCATAAGAGCCTTCATACATATTTTGTTTAAAATAGTAACCAACGTTTTGGACTTTGGACGAAACCAATGTTTGAAAAGATTCAAACGTAATTTTCATGTGGTCGATCAGAAATTCACCGAACATGAATTCACTGTTTGAATAATCCTTAACGTAGTTATATTCATAGTAGAATCCTGTTATATTGTGACTAATTCCATCCAAAGGAGCGCCATAGATCATGGCATTTTTTAAGTTTTCGCTAATCTCTGGGCTGTAATTGAGTGGTTTTCGACCGTAGCGCTTTCGAAACAGATTCAAAACAGTGATAAATGAATTCATGAATACTTGTTCATTCAGTGGTTTCGGAACAACTGAAAAATCAATGTTTGAATCTACGGGTAAAATTTCAATCCAACCATGGTCTATATTAGAAATTTGAATGAATTTCGATTCAAAAGGAATCTGGCTATTTACAATGTAAGATATTTGACAATGACCTTGTATGGCAAAAAAATAATTTGCTAAAAACAAAATGAGTGAAAATTGGAAGCGTTTGAAAATCATTTTTCTTGTATTTGGATGTGTTGTTTCTTAAATCCAAGATCGCCCACAAAGGCTAAATTGTATTCAATGGGAACCTTGCTTTTTGTGTAGCGCATGCTGATTGTTTTTCCAGCCAGTGCACAGCATAGGTTTCGTTAAATCCTGGGAGAGTTTCAAGCCAAGATTGAAAAAAAATAAACAGGTAAAAGGAAAAAACTACCCACTTCATGCGATTCAATTTTATTAAATGAAAAATAAAAGAAGTAGTTTTATTCATGTCGTTACCTTTCACCTAAAACAACATTTCGTTCAATGGTTACAAAATGAAAAGAAAATTAAGATTAAACAGTTTATGGTTCAAGGATTTCCATAAAAACACGGAATCCAACATCATACTGACTTTCCAGGTTGTAGGGTTGAGATACCTTAATTTGCATATAGAAGGAATCGTCCTGCCAAGATCCTCCTTTGGTTAGCGCTAGGTCTGAGACCATTTCAGCCACATTTCCACTCACATTGTAGAGTCCGATCGAATTTGGTTTAAAAGATTTAACGGGCTGAAGTAAATCCATTTCTAACATATTCGCTTGAATAAAATCATAATGGGAGTAATACATCAGACCATTGCATTGAAAGCGCAAGTGTTTGTCAAAAAATAAATCTCCTTTCCAAGGGAATCGGGCATTTGAGTCTTTGTCATGAGCGGCTTGTTCCCATTCTTGTTGCGTAGGTAAGCGGAAAAGAACATGTTGGTATTTTCTTCTAGAATTTGCATGGTATTTCTCTGTTAACCAAGCACAGTAAGCTTTTGCAGCGGAGTGCGAAATGTTGACAACGGGGTATTCGTTGTATCCTGGGTGAACATGGTAGTATTCCATCAGTTTTTCGTGATAAGAACCATTGCCAAATGGAGGTGTCCATTTGCAAGAATCAATCCGTGCAACTTCGAGTTCTGTTGTTTTATTCTGCCGTTTTAAATCATCCAAGAAACTTCGGTATGCAACATTAGAAACCTCGTATTTTCCTGCATAGAGCTGATCCGATATAACTACGAAATCTTTTTTAAGGTCTTTATCTGAAATTTGAGCAACTATGTTTCTCAATGAAAATATCAACGATAAAAGTAAAAGTTGTTTGTATATCATAAACTACATAAGTGGAATCATAATTTTTGTTACATTTAAACATATTTAAAAAAGAAAAAAATGAGAAATACACTATCCATGTTAGTATTACTTGTATTGGTTTCTAGCTGTAGTACCTTTCAAAACCCACAACCAATAGATGGAATTCGCTTAGATTCTTTTCCGTCTGATTGGCAAGGTAAATACGCATGTTCTGCAGAGGATAGTTGCGATATTGGATATTATTTGGTTACGAAAAACACCTTGGAGTTTGGTGTGGAAGAAGATATTCAAACAACAAAAGCCAATTATTTCCTAGAAAACGGAAAGCATATGGTAAAGAAGTATGTCAATGATTTAGGAACGATCGGTTCAATTGAAAAGCACTATGAATTGACAAACTTCGAATTTCGAAATGACAGCATATTTGGCACATACCTCAATCCGGTATTACATCAATTAGGAAAAAATCTGCACTTGATAAAAAGTGGCCAAGTCTATGTCTTGAATTTCGGGAATGATTCAGGTTGGTTTCCTATATTGATTTACCCACTTAATAATGAAATTAGGATGTATTCAATCAAGCAAAAATACATGGATAAATTGAAACTCAATGATCAAAAACAAATCGTAGAAAATTTAACGGTGCACGACATCAATCATTTTTTTGCGCACAAGTCGAAGTATTTAAACATAGGTTCCAAAAAGGAGTTGTTTTCTTCCAACGGTAAAACGCTTCAGCTTTTTGAAGTGGAAAAATGAATACGCTATTAACATGTAGTTAAAATGTTCTGATGTAGAAACTACTGCGGAAAAGGTAAGGATTAATTCTCCTTTAGTAGAAAATCAATACATAATACAGCTCCTAGCATCAGCATTCTTGCTTGATCGTCTTTTGGTACCAAATGATTCATTTCTAAAATGTAATTATCTGCTGAAGTGAAAAACTCTTGTCCAATGCCTGCCCATTTCTTGGTGATATTTGCCCATTCTTGTTCGTCTTTTGTGATTTTAAAATCCCAACCAATGAAGTTTCCTTTCAAGGTGCAAACCAATTGACCCATGGCATCATTCAATTCCAGTTTGGCTCCACCTAAGCGAAATTTCCGCTTCATGGTCCCTACTAGGTTTCC
>JBEEIV010000219.1:0-5284 GCA_041169645.1 Bacteroidota bacterium | reverse complement strand
ATTTTGTTACGCTTACCATCCTGGGTCAATTTTTCAACCTTTCCAGTTGCTATGGTTTTCACATAAATATCATTTCCGTGAATAAAGGAAACTTTCGTTCCGTCAGGAGAATACTCAGCTAATGTTTGAGGCGAATGAGCGGCATCAAGTGGCGTAAGTTTTTGTGTATTTAAATCATACAAATAGTATATCGCTTGATAGCTTCGTCGGTAAACGGATGTAATATTCGTTAACAACAATAATTTTGACTCATCCGCATTGAATTGAAAATCATCGAATTCTATTTTTTTACCCTCCGAAACAAATTTAGAACCATCTATAAACAACTCTCCTTTACCTGTAAAGTCATTCATTGAATGTCTGTAAAGACTTCCGTACTCCACCGTAATGTAATGTTCCCCGTCATTCATGGCTTGATAACTACCCACGCGCTTAGGGTTAAATTCATAGTTTTTCCATATGCGATCGACAGTAAGATCTTGTGCAAAAAGGATGGAGCTCAGAAAAGAAAAGGCACAAAACAGTAATTTTTTCATAGTAAAAATTTTGAGCCCGAATTTAAGGAAACAACTTGGATTAAACAACTAGTGATTACGGCTCTTAAGGAATTCACAAAAGATTAACTTTAAAAGCCGCTATTTTTCAAAAAAAACAGCTAAATTTGTTGTAACTTTTTGCGTGATATCCTTGACGCGAACGTGCTGAAACCATGCAAGAAGATACAATCTATAAATGACAAAAACACGTATTTATAGGTTTTTTTTGGACAATTTGATATGAAAAAACTAGTACTTTTTATCACAGGTTTGTTAGCCTTAACGGCTCAAGCTCAAAACTGTTCACAATTATTTATTTCTGAATACGTCGAAGGATGGTCTAATAACAAAGCGATTGAAATTTACAATCCTACCTCCAATCCTATCGATTTAAGTGGTTATTTCGTTGCTCGTTATTCAAATGGTGCGACCACAGCTACAGTAGCGAATTCAATTCAATTGAGCGGTATTGTCGCTGCGCACGATGTGTACGTGGCAGTGCTTGACAAGCAAGATCCAAATGGAACAGGTCAAGAAGCTCCAATTTGGGATTCTTTGCAAGCGCGAGCAGATGGTTTTTATTGCCCGGTATACAACACATCGAATTCTTTCTATTGGAATGGAAATGACGCAATCATGTTAGCAAAGGGTACTTTACCATCAACCGCGACAACTTTAATAAACGCGACAAACGTGACGGGATTTGTCATTGTTGACGTATTTGGGAAAATTGGTGAAAATCCAGCAAACGAAACGGGTACTTCCTCAGGAAACGATGGAGCTTGGTCGACGCAATTCCCATACAGTACAGGCTTAGGTGTCTTGGTAACAAAAGACCATTCTATGATACGTAAAGCTTCGGTTGTCAAAGGTGTAACAACTAATCCTTCCTTTTTTGATCCCTTGTTAGAATACGATACGATTCCACCAGTAATTGTTCGCTTAGATGCAAATGGCGATACATTATTTGGAACAAGCGGGAATCCAATCTTAGATGGGAATTGGGCTTCATTAGGCGTTCACGACTGCTCTTGTAATCCAGTTTCTGTTGCCGAACCGGAGGTCATTAGTTTAAGTGTCTATCCGAATCCAAGTAATGGAATCATAAATATCCGTAATAAAGGTAACATTCGAAAAGTTCAGGTATTAAACTCCTTAGGACAGCAAGTGTTTGTTCAAACGAACACAACAACCGCTAAAACACTAATTACTTTAGATTTAAGTGATTTCAAAGGGGTGTATATGATTCGTATGACCGATGCAACTGGACAACAAATCATCCGAAAAGTGATTTTGAAATAAGCTAAGGTATTACCACAGCTTCCATTCAGATGAAATATCTTTACACTTTGTTTATTACAGGTTTGTCCTTTTTAGGATATGCTCAAACTTCTGCAAAAATCACTGGAGAAATCAGTGAAAACGCTACAAATCAGTTGTTAAGCGGTGCTAAAATAACGCTCTACGACACGAAGGGATCCGTTGTGAAACGAGCAATCTCGAACTCCCAAGGAATCTATGAAATGACCGATGTGTCCTTTGGTGATTATTCCATTACCTTTAAAATGTTGGGATTTGATTCCATGGTGCAACAATTGGAAGTAAAAAAACCGTTTATCACGTGCAACTTCTTTATTGGTGCAAGTCAAGAGTACCGAGAAATTAAAGTCATTGGAAACTTAGCGAATAGTCAAAATGTCCCTGTTGCCGTTACAAAAATTCCTTTGCAGAAAATCACTGAAGAACTTGGTTCGAGGGACTTACCCATGTTGTTGAATGGTACACCGGGTGTTTATGCTACACAACAAGGTGGTGGTGATGGTGATGCGCGCATCAATGTGCGTGGTTTCGATCAACGAAATGTTGGAGTAATGATTGACGGTGTTCCGGTAAACGACATGGAAAATGGAGCCGTTTATTGGTCCAACTGGTTTGGTCTCGATGCGATTACAGCTCAAATGCAAGTTCAACGTGGATTGGGCGCTACGAAAATTGCTATGCCTTCGATTGGTGGAACAATTAACATTATCACTCAGGGTGTTTCCAATAAACCCGGAGGATCTTTCCGTCAGGAATACGGGACTGGAAACTTATTGCGTTCGACCCTTTCGTATAATACTGGAATGACCAAATCGGGATGGGGATTGACCTTTTCTGCCTCATACAAACAAGCGGATGGCTGGGTATATGGTACTCCAAGCCAAGGAAAGTTCGGATATTTAAAAGTTTCGAAAAAATTAAACAAACACTTAACGACACTTTCAGCATTTGCCGCACCTCAAGAACACGGACAACGATCTTATAACCAAGCGATTCAATATTTTGATGAATCCACTGCACGAAATCTAGGTGCTTCCATTGATACGAATATGATTTTCTCGAACATGGGTATTCGTTTCAATCAGCATTGGGGTTATGAAACGGATTCCATTTCAGGAAAAAAAGAAATTCTAAATGAACGTTTGAATTACTATTCCAAGCCACAATTTACCTTGAAAGATTTCTGGACCGTTAACGATAAACTGTCCATTTCCAATATTGCTTATGTGTCTGTTGGACGCGGTGGTGGAACAAGTATTTTTAATTCCTCTGCGCTATTGAGAGATTCAACCGGTTTAATTAATTGGGATTTAGTGATTAAGGAGAATAAAATAAATTCCCTCTTCGGAACACCTAATACGGATCCTATTTACCATCCAACTCAAATAAAATCAAGTCAGATTTTATTAGCAAGTGTGAACAATCATTTCTGGGCAGGATACCTCAGTCAATTTAATTACAACTACAACAAAAACATCGAAATCTCAGGCGGGCTTGATTTTCGCTATTACCAAGGCTCACATTATCAAATTATTACGAATCTTTTAGGTGGTGACTATTTTGTGAGTACAGCGGATAAAAACGATGCTGATCCAATGCAAAGAGTAGGTGATAAAATCGCAAAAAATGCGTTTAATGCAGACCGTGATGGAATCGTACAATGGACAGGTGCTTTCGGTCAAATGGAATACACCGGAAAAAAATTGTCCTATTTTGTCAACCTTTCAGGAATTTTGAACGGCTACAAAGGTGTTGATCGCTTTCAAAAACGTGTACTTGATTTGGGAGATACGGTGCTGAGAATTGGTGCACTGGACACAATTACGTACAACGGTGTAAGCTACGACGCCAGCAACAAAGACTTAACCTATTACGCCACGGATTGGAAATTCCTACCAGGTTTCACTTTTAAATCAGGAGTAAGTTATAAGATTCAAAAAAATGCCACTACATACATCAACGTAGGCTATCTAAATCGCACACCTCAATTTTCGAATGTAATCGATAATAATACCAATTCCTTTTTCGGGGAAATTGTCAATGAAAAAATCCTTTCTGCAGAAGGAGGCTACAATTTCGCTAAAGAGAATTTTGGATTCAATGTCAATGCCTACGCAACGAACTGGAAGAATAAACCTTTTCCTTATGGTGTTGCTGTTCCAGACCCAAATGACCCTACGGAATTCATTCGTGTCAACATCAACGGAATGGATGCTGTTCATGTCGGAGGAGAATTTGATGCTGCATTTAAAATCAACAAAAAGCTCTCTGGTGATGTCATGTTTTCTATCGGACAATGGTATTGGAATTCTTCGAAAACGGTATTTATTCCTCAATACGACTCACTTGAATTTAGTTTTGATGCAAAAGGAGTTCATGTTGGTGATGCGGCGCAAACAGCCCTGGCAGCATCTTTACGTTATGAACCCATCAAAAACCTATACCTCAAGATTCAATGGCAATTTTTTGACCGTTATTACTCAAACTTTGATCCGTTTAGCTTACAAGGTGCCGATGGTGGAAGAGATTCTTGGGTAATGCCTGCATATTCATTGGTCAATGTTTTTGCCGGATACAAAATACCTTTCAAATCATTTTCTGTTTTGACAACAGGATCCATTACAAACGCCTTAAATAAAATGTATATTTCGGATGCAACGAATAATGCAAACGACATATATAATTCGTTCGATGCGAAATCAGCTACCGTCATGTTTGGGGGTGGATTCCGCTTTAATCTTTCACTTGCAATTCAATTTTAATTATGAAAAAAGGAATACTTAGTGTACTTGCATTTTTCGCAGTATTTAGCGTAAAAGCACAAACCATTTCTCAAGTCAGAAACTTAGGAATAGGTCAAACCGTAACGGTTACTGGTGTAGCAACCAATGGTAGTGAACTTGGAAATATTCGGTACATCCAAGATGGAACAGCTGGTATCGCTTGTTATGGAAGCAATGTGTCTTCTGTTCAACGTGGCGATTCTATTACTGCAACTGGCGTTTTGTTTGACTTTAGTGGTTTATTGGAATTATCTCCTACAACAACCGTTGTAAATCACGGACCAGGAGTTCTTCCGGCTCCTCAAATTATTCCTTTTACAAGCGCGAATGAATCCTTAGAAGCTCAATTAATTCGTTTCGATAATGTTACGTTTGTTCAAACTGGAAATTTTGCCACTGGTAATAGTACCGTGCAAGTATGGAATGGTACGAGTTCATTTGATGTGCGTATCAATGGTTCCACAAATATTGACGGTACGGCAATTCCAACTGGACCTATTTCAATTGTTGGTGAATTAGGACAATTTAATGCCAATTATCAAATCATACCAAGAAACTTACTTGATATTTTTGCCTACGTTGCACCAGCTAAAGAAATCAATGTAAAAGTGAATGGCACGACCGTATTAAATAATGATACATACG
>JBEEIV010000218.1:0-7100 GCA_041169645.1 Bacteroidota bacterium | reverse complement strand
GATCGTGTTTCTTATTCGTCGGATTGGCATTTTTCCTTACTAGATAATACAGACGGAGTTTCCCTTGAACGAATTTCACCAGATGGTCCCTCCCTGGAAGCGTTCAATTGGCATTCCGCTGCTGAACCAATCGGATTTGCCACTCCAGGACGCATCAATTCCCAATATCAATTTGAAGGAACAGGCGAAACCATCAGCTTACAAAACGATGTGTTTTCACCAGATCAAGACGGTTACGAAGATGTGTTGCTGGTCAATTATGCTTTTTCGCAAGGAGGTTTGCTCGGAAAAGCAAGGGTTTTTGATGATGTTGGACGTGAAATCAAGACCATTTTCTCGAATGAATTATTGGGTTCCTCCGGTTTTTTTACTTGGGATGGAATTACAAACACACAAGCCAAGGCTCCTATTGGAATCTATGTGCTACTCGTCGAGGTATTTTCAATAGATGGAAGCGTTATTTTAACAAAAAAAATTGCGTTTACAATAGCTGGTAAATTGTAACTTTGTAAAAACTGCCTATGAAAACACTATTCTTAAGTATTTGCCTTTTTTTCTCCTTGCAATTGTCTGCTCAGAAATATACAACCGCTGTTGGACTTCGGTTTGCAAATGTGGGTTTTACTCAATTGAATGCAAAGCGGTTTTTAAATGCCAATAATGCCGTTGAACTCAGTTTGGGTGGAAGTTCTAACTACGTTTGGATTCAAGGGAATTACGAATGGCAGGAAAAATTAAACAATGATTTCGATTACTATTTGGGACTTGGTCCGGGACTTGGAATGAAATCTGCGAATAATGAATTTATGCTTGGTGCAAATGGGGTAGTCGGTGCAGAGTACACGATGAAAGACTATCCTTTTACGTTTGCCTTTGAAACTGGTCCCTATTTGCAATTAATTCCAAACCTTCGTTTAGGGTGGAATTTTGGACTTTCTGCGCGATATGTCCTCCCGTAAAAACACCCTATCCCCTGGTTCCAAAAATTGGATCGCAAAATTTTTTCAGCTACTCGACAAGGACGTCATTTCTCTTGATTTTGACTTAATCAATAATGATGAATCGGATATCACCCATTTCATTTCTCATCGAACTGGACTTGTATATGGGAATGCCTTGCATTTACTCTTTTCTCATGGAATTGAAACGAAGCAATTCACCCACGATGAAAAGTTAAAATTACTCCTGTTCGAAACCCTATTGTTTACCTATTTACGAAGAAAACAAGGTGTTTTTAATCAAGTTGATTTTTTAGAAAGTCTGATTCAGTTTTACGGGACCACGAAAGATTCCGGCGTTTTTGCTTGGTTTGATCGCATTTTTAATGGAAAAAGCAGCCTCGATTTAGAGGAAATCTTAGCGCAACGCATTCACGTCAAAAGCACTTTTTTTGGCGCCAATTATTGGTTAAATCACATGTCGAATGCCTTCGTGTTTCTCGATGTTGTTTTGTACCGAGCGTTTTTGGATGGAAGTGTGCATTCGTTCCAAAGTCATTACGATGAATATGCGTGTTCATTAATGAATAGTGTCATTTATGCGGCATATACCGATAAACTTGTCGAAGAAAAAGAACAACGCGTTCTATGGCATTTTTTAGCATCGACCGAACTGGAAAAAGCACATAAAAACCGTTTTGAAAATCGAATCCTCACTGGAGTTCCATTAAAAGTCATACAGCAAGAATTTGTGAAAGATAAGCTACTTTCCAAAATCAGTTATGAGCTAGGACTTTTTCTTATTCAGGGTACACATCAGCCGAGTCAATTAGAGTATGACAAATTAAAATCGTTCGGACGCGCAATCGGTCTCAGTGAAAATGAAATGCAGGAATCCATGGAAATGTGCACTGCCTACATGTTGCAAAATCAACATGAAAACCTTGTGCTTCAATCCGACTCTGAAACAGGTTATGTTTTCAAATCGTTCAGTCAAAAATGGATTCGAATTTTAGGGCGGAATAAAGATCGCCTCGTTCAAGAAATGCGGGAAAGTAAAGAACTGATGTCTTTGATACAAAAGTCCCGAAAAGAGGATTTAAGTCCCCTAGAGAAAGAACAAGTACGTGCACAGTTCATGGATTTGCTAAAGACCATGCCATCGGTCGCATTATTTCTTTTACCCGGAGGAAGCCTACTTCTTCCATTAATTCTTAAACTTGTTCCGGAATTAGTTCCATCAGCATTTAAAGCAAATGAACTGGAAAAAACAAACGATAAAAAATGAACTGTAAAATACACATATACCTATTAAACGATTTGTATTCTCAAGCCTTTGCTGATGAAAACCACGGGGGAAATCCTTCCATTGACAATGTGAAATACGACTGGGAAGATGAGTTGTCAATTTCCAGCAATGTAAGTGAAGTAAACGAGTTAATCGGGGTGAATTATCCGTTAATGGGGATGGATGAAAATGATCAATCGTTCCAATATGACATTCCAAACATGCACCTCTTTGAAATTCAATCTGAAGATGCACCAAAGGTTTATGTGGGGGCATCCCAAAGCATTGTTTCTGAGGCTAAATCACACCAAACAGCCGAAGGATTTGTGATTGAAATATTCTTGAAAGATTACGAACCTATGTCGAATCCAATACCTGGAATATTCATTGCATCCAAATCATTTCCAAAAGAACTCATTCGCTTATGATTAAACTGAAGAACATTGAACTTAGCTATGCAAAACCCATTATTAAACGCGCAAATTTAAGCGTTAAAAAAGGGGAAATTCTCGGTTTAGTCGGGAAAAGCGGCGCAGGTAAATCTTCTTTACTCAAAATCATTGCTGGACTTATCGACCCCAGTTCAGGTGAGGTGATGTTGGATGGTCAAACACAACCACGTGTTCAACAACTATTGATTCCTGGCTTCAAACACGTTGCTATGGTAAATCAAGATTTTAAACTAGACATCTATCATACGGTTGAAGAAAATTTGCGTGAAGTCGTTTTGCATTTACCAGCACATAAAAGAGATAAAAGAGTTCAGCAGCTATTGCGTTTATTTGACTTAAGATCCATCTCAGAAACGAAAGCACACCTCATTTCTGGAGGTGAACAACAGCGTTTAGCCATTGCACGGGCGATAGCTGATCAACCAGCTATTCTCTTGTTAGACGAGCCTTTTGGACACCTCGATGCTAATCTTCGCAATCGCTTAACCCATCACTTAATCCGCTTGCGAGAGGAAGAGGAAACAACCATTATCTTGGTGTCTCATGAGGGACAAGATGTATTAGGATTATGTGACTCCATTTGCATCCTAAAAAATGGAAACCTAAGCAAAAAGCACCAACCAGAATTCCTGTACTACAATTATTCGAATGTGCAGCAAGCACGTTTATTTGGACCAGTGAATGTGGTTTCACACGGTGACACCACGTTATTATTCAGACCCGATGAGTATCGGATTTCGACCAATGACAATGGAATTCCAGTTACGTTTCTTCGGAGCATTTTTGTCGGCGGACTTTATCACAATTACTTTCAAACGGAAAATGGAGCACTCATCATACTTTATCAATTTGAACGCTTAAATGACACCACAAGAATCGAAATCGTTAAAAAAGCCAACTAAGTTAAAATGGTATTGGGGCTTTATTGCCTTCAAGGAAGCTGTCATTAGTTACGTGAAAGATGGCGCATTCTACCACGGAGCTGCTCTCGCTTATTACACACTTTTTGCTTTCATTCCAATCCTCTACTTGACTAGCTCCATCTTTGGACGCTTAGTGGGACCCGATAACATGAAAATCATGATTTCCGATTTACTGAAGAATCAAATGGGCATGACGGATAGCTCATCAATCCTAGAAGTAGTGAATAATATGTCCCTCCACAAGCCAAGTTTTTTCATGGAAATGATCAGTGTTGGCGTGCTACTTTATAGCTGCTCCGCTTTTTTTGTTTCCTTAAAACGCAGCTTAAATGAATTTTTTAATGTGACAAAGAAAAACAGAAAAGAAGAAAACCTTTTCATGGACATCGTTGGCTTTCGATTCGTATCCATGGCTCTTTTGGCCGTATTTGCACTGATCATCATCTTGTTCTATTTCGCTCAAGTATTTATCTTCTCAGCCATTCAAAATTGGAATCATTACCATAGTGGATTCATTGATTTTTCCATTGACATGCTCCAACACTTACTGTCCATCACAAGTAACTTAATGATCTTCACCCTAGTTTTTAAATTTATTCCCGACGCACAAGTGAAATGGAATGTGGCATTCAAAGGAGCTATTTTCACCTCCATTTTACTCGTAATGAGTCAATTTTTGATCAATTTTTATTTACATAATTACTTTGTTCTAGGGAAAATTGGCATCGCCAACTCGCTTTTCGTGACCTTAGCTTGGGTGCATTATTCCGCACAAATCGTATTCCTTGGCGCAAAATTCACCTCTGTTGTTGGTAAAATGACCGGTCAAGGCATCAAGTAATTCCTACAGTAATGCTGGTGGTTTTCTGATTTCGATCTTCGCGTCTTTGAAGATGGATGAAGTATTTCGGATGCTGAACAAGAAGCTTTTGTTTCCACCAACTGGAACGTAGTAAAAGGATAGTGCCCAACAATGCAAATTTCGATTCAAGGAAAAATACGCATTTGTCAAGCGGAAATCTTGTAAATTGAAATTTAAATTCCCCGATAAATTCCAGCGCTTGGTCGGACTCACATCTCCGCTTACTACCAACGTTTGTACGAACGTATTTTTACTTGGATTACTCACAGAGATGGCTTGATTTGTATTAATGGAATAGACGTGAGAAAGATTCAACTTCCATGGAATATCAAAGTAGATTGCTCGTTCTGGATGTAAGGCAAAGTAATTGAAATCCGAATTCCAATTCTGTTCATTATTAACGGCGGTACTATTCGCCACTTTCTCCCTCGATTTCTTTGGCGCAATCGTTAAAGAGGTGGTTAGATTCGTATTTAAAAATCGTCCTAGGCCTTGCTGATTGCTCACGGCATAAGCCGCAACAGTTTTTCCTGTGGAAACGTTCCATGCATATGGACTAAAGGTCGCGCCAGAAACGAAATTAATCCAGTCTGCCGGACTTATTCTAAGGTTCAATCCAATGTTTGACAAACGCATTGAATCTTTGGTAAAATCATAATTACCATTCACCGAAAGTTGATCGATTAAACGAATTTTTCGGTATCCTGTCAGTGTGTCTTTATCTGATTTGACTTTTAACTCCATTGTATTATTGATGCCAAAATTCAAAAGTGACGCTTTTTGGGTATTTCCAACGCTGTAAATAGATCGCTCAAAAGGGGAGTAGTTGATTTGGCTTTGGTTCGCTCCAGCATTCACTTGAGTCAATTCATTCAATTGAGGAACATACCTGAATCCAATAGAAGGTGTGATCAAATGACGCAGTTTCGGTTTGTTTTTTCCGATAAACTGGTAATATGTATAAATCACTGTTGTCATATTCACACTAATATTTGCTTCGTGTGCCATTCCAAATTGCTGCAATGTATCTATTTTCGCTCCATTTAGCGTTGCATCATAGGATTTCTGGATTTGTTGTAAGTTGATTTTATTGCCATAATAAATCGTTGGATTTATTTTGATCGCATTTCCAAATAAACCCGTGGTTGTTTGAATGGTCATGGATTGCGCTAATCCATTCATGAATTGCTGCGAAATACCGAACATATCGCCTTTTGCTAACAATTGGTCTGAAAAATTGGAACGATTCTGTCCCTCGAAATTGTAAGAAACCCCTATTCGCTCTATTGTTTTTTTCCAATTCTTATCACTTGATTTAAACGCATTTTTAAAGGGGAAAACACGCGTTACATTCGCCGTTAATATCGGACTAACCAATGCAATGTTCTTCGCAATCGAATTTTGACGCATGGACATTTTCATTCCCATGGTCAATGGTTTTCCAGGAAATGCCCTGTTCAAATTGATGTCTGAATTAAATGAGTTTGTAAAATACTCAGGGTTAATTGGATCGAGGTTATTTTTGGCCGTGTTATCCGAAATGAAATTCACATTCGAAGAAAAACTCCAATATGGGTTTGATTTCGCTTCTTTTCGATGCGACCATTGAATACTTAATTTATTGTTTTTATTATTGCTCGGAAATCCCTGATTAAACTGTTGAAATCCCAAAGATATTCGGCCTGAAAAACCATAGCGTTTTGCATAATCGAGGTCATTTCTCAATCCCCAAGATCCACGGCTATAAACATTGGCATAGACTGCCGTTTGAAAACGGTCGTTAATCGGGAAGAAATACCCCAAATTTTGAATGCCAAAACCATAATTCGAAATCGGCACAAACTCAGGAAATAAAAGTCCATTTTTTTTCTGTTCCTTCGTTGGAATAAACGCAAAAGGCAAACCAAGTGGCGTTGGAATACCATTGATCCATAGGTTCATTGGTCCTGTAACAATGCGTTCATTGGGTACAATCACACCCTTGCTTAATTGAAAATGGTAATGAGGTTCATCCAAATCACATGTTGTCAAGCGACCTTTTAATAAGTGAATCTCATCGTTGGGATGTCGTTTCGCCGTTTCCATGTGAAAATAGAATTCATCCTGTTTGATGTCCAGTTCTTCTAGAAATCCCTTCTGGGTTTTCGTGTTGTATTTTAAGGTGTGACAGGTGACTGATTCACCTCCATCTGTAAAAACTGGGAACTCAACTTTATTACTGTCTTTATCCAAGCGATACCTCGCCGAAATTTCATTTGCATTTAAATCCAGTAAGATGTATCCCGCAGTAATCAATAAGCCCTCCATTTCCACTTTGGCGTTGCCATATAAATGAACTTGCTTCTTTTCAACGTCATTCCAAATCCGATCATCTGCTGAATACGTGATGATGTTCTGCATACTGGAGTCGTTGACATACAGCGTATCCTGAGCTGTAACATTCGTGAAATTGCACATTATTAACAATGTGACGAAGAAAAGTTGTTGTATGTATGTTCTTTTGGTCAAAGTTGACTCTTAATTTTGTTGAATGCGCAATAAACGTACAAAGCTACCAAAATTCAAGTTGTTTGAGAAAAACGAAAAAAAACAAGCTTTATTCACTTGGCTTTTCTTTTTTCTATTTTCTTTTTTGGG
>JBEEIV010000217.1:0-3753 GCA_041169645.1 Bacteroidota bacterium | reverse complement strand
AAAATGAAACGTCAAACCAGGGAACTTCATCCGCGCTTAAATATTATGGCATCCTATGCTCAATTTGGCGCGATGAGTCATGATGCATTGGATTTAATTCCTGACTTTGGATTAAGCACATTTGAACGCATGTCATTTGGGGCTCAGTTTTGCCCAGAAACCCGCATGCTTGAAAATGTTTCTACCCTGAAGGGCTTGGAAAAAGTTTCCTACCGCATCGGTTATTACACACAGACACTTCCCTACACTAAAAATGGAATTCAATACGCAGAATCCGCATGGACATTCGGACTTGGCTTACCAATTTTAGCGCAAATGTCTGCCTCTTCCGTGAATTTTGGGTTCAATATCGGTAACCGCACCAGTAATCAAAGTAGCGGATTACAAGAAAAATTCGTTTCTTTTAATATTGGCCTTATCTTGGCCCCATCCAATTTTGACAAGTGGTTCAGACAGCGAAAATTGGATTAATAGGACTTTTTAGTCTTTTTCTCATTGGAATCAGTTCCTGTGAAAACGACCTAGAAGAAATAGAGCGCATTAGTTTCGACGCAAAATCTCCAGACGAGACCACCAAAAATCTGAAGATGATCTATTCTGATGAGGGATACGCTCGTGTTGAAATATTCGCAAGCCTTGCTGAAACCTTTCGAGGAAAAGAAGAGATTACCAAAATAAAGGATAGCTTGAAAGTGAACTTTTTTAACGAAAAAGGTGACATTGTTTCCAGATTGACCGCATTGTACGGTGAAATAAATTATTCCAAAGGACTGCTCATGGTGAAAGATTCGGTGCGACTGTACAACTTTGAGAAAAAACAAACCTTAGAAACAGAAGCGCTTTTCTGGAATCAAAAAGACAGCATGATTTATTCCAAATCTTCCGTAATTGTTCGATCTCCAAAAGGTACTATTTTCGGAGAAGGGATTCGGACGAAGCAAGATTTCAGCACATATGAATTAATTAAACCTGTTGGTAAATTCCAACTAGAAAATGAATTAGAATTTAATTAACATGAAGATCTACAACACCATCATGAGCTACTTTTGGTTAGCAGTAGCGACCGTTTCATTTGTAACAGTAAGTTATTTGTGCATCACAGAAGGATTTGACAAATACGCGTCGAATTACGTCTTTTCCATTGTCGCACTTGCCACCTATTTTGTCAAACGATGGATGATGAAACGGATGGGAAATCATACCCAATATATGCAAGAACAATCCGAAAAAAAGGATGCATAAAACAGCTAACGGTGTAACAATTAACCGTTTCACTTGTATTAATACTATATGAGGTCCGTTTTTCTCCTTCTCCTTCTATTGCTACACGTTGGTTTAAACGCACAAAATTTCGTGCGCGGAAAAATCACGGATGAACGAAACGCCCCGATACCCTACGCGAAAATATTTGTTAAAACCAGCCCAGATCAACGAACGGTTGCTGATGTTGAAGGAAAATACGAATTGTCCTTAATGCCAGGAGAGTATTTTTTGGTATTCACTGCTTTAGGCTTTCAAGACCGGGAATCATATGTTTCCATAAGCAACATTGATCTGCAACGTGACATTCAATTATTTCCCGAAAAGGAGCAAGACTACCAAGAAATTGTCGTCAACACGAAAAAAGGGAACATCGGAAGAGAAATCATGTTAGAAGTCGTAAAGAAACGGGAACAAATGAACCAGTGGAATTACCCTCATTCGACCGATGTGTACATAAAAGCGACAGAACAAAAAGACTTCAAATTAAAACCAACCAAAAATAAAAATCCAGAAAAGACAAGCGAGGAAGAAGCTAAGGAAACAGATGATCCACTTGAATCAAGTAAACCAAAAGCACCAGCTTGGGTGGACAAAATGAACCTACTTGAGGTTCAATTGACCCGGCACTATGCACCCGGAAATAAGGTAAAAGAAATCAGAAATGCCTATACCTTGCATGGGTCTGATCAATCGATGTATTACAAAACGACGGTGAAATCTAATTTTAACTTTTTTGAAAACTTGTTGCATTTGGATGACCTGCATCAAACACCTGTAAGTTCCCCCATTTCCGTTCCAGGAATTCTTTCCTACAAATACCGCTTAGAAGAAACCTATGTAGAAAATGGATTAACCATATGTAAAATTAAAATCAGCCCTAGAAATACCGCTACAACGACCTTAGAAGGATATATCTACGTCATTGACTCTTTATTCTTGGTTCAAAAACTACAGTTGACCATGAACAAGGGGAATTTATTAATTTACGACCATTTTCAAATCGATCAAACGTATTCCATTTTAGGTGATACAATGTGCGTTCTGGAAAAACAAGTCTTAAATTATGGGGTGAAATACAAAAATGAAACCTCTGTTTGTCAGACTACTGCATTGTATACCAACTACAATTTTGACCCAGAATTTAGTAAAAAGTTCTTTAATGCAGAATTAGCTGTCACAACACAAGAAGCATATGAACGTGACTCGAGTTATTGGTCTACTAACCGTCAAACGAGTTTAAGTGCGGAAGAACAACGATTCATTGTCATCAAGGATAGTATCCGAGATTTTTATAATCGCAAGGAATACTTGGACTCTGTTGATGCCGTGTTTAATAAAATTACTGCGCTGAAGATCTTGTGGTTTGGAGTCGACCACCGAAACCGCGAATTGAAATATCAATGGTCTTTTGGGTCTATTGCTACCTTCATTCAACCAGTTGGTCTTGGCGGTCCACGTTTAAACCCAAGTTTTGATTATTTTAAAAAATGGAAAGATGAACGCTCTTTAGAGTGCTATTCTCGCATTTCCTACGGCTTTTTGAACAAGGACATCAAAGGAGATACGTGGTGGAGGTATCGATTTGATCCTTTTCATTTCGGCTTTGTGCGTTTTGCCATCAATCATGATTTCGATGTTATCCGCGGCTATGATGCGATTACACAAATTTACAAGCGTGATAATTTCATTGAAGCCACGAAGATGACCTTATCGGCAGATTATGAACTTTTCAATGGATTTTACACCTATTCATCGATTGGATTTGCCGAACGAAGAAGTCTTTCAAACTTTAAATTTTTAAATACGATTGATAACATCATTCCAAACAACGATCCAACAGATTTCAAACCGTATCAAGCGTTAATCGCCAACATTGGCTTTAGTTATACACCCGGTCAAAAGTACATGCGGGAACCTTATAGAAAAGTCGTATTAGGATCAGCCTGGCCTACGTTCAGCTTGAATTACGAGCGTGGAATTCCAAATTTGTTCGGTAGTGATGTTGACCATGAATACCTTCAAATGGAAATACAACAATCCTTTAAAATTTCCACGTTAGGTACGATGAACTACCGACTTTCAGTCGGGAAATTTATCAGTGCAAGACAATTGTACAATCCGGATTACAAATTCCAACGACGAAGTGATCCCATTTGGTTTTCTAATCCACTTTATTCCTTCCAAGGATTAGATACTACACTTCCAACCATAGACTATGTATTTCAAGCACACGTTGTTCACCATGACAATGGCGCCATTTTAAACAAAATTCCTTATTTCAAAAAAACGAGAATAGTGCTGGTAGCTGGTGCTGGTGCAATGTATGTCAAGGAATATGATTGGCAACATTATGAAGTACTTGGGGGACTTGAGCGCAATTTTAAAATGTCGAGAAGACGCCTGAGGATTGGTATTTACGGGGTGATTTCCGATGGGAACAACATTCAACCAACCTTCGACTGGAAGGTTTCTTTCGCCTTGTTGGACGAC
>JBEEIV010000216.1:0-5367 GCA_041169645.1 Bacteroidota bacterium | reverse complement strand
AATTTGGGGGTAAAATTAATGATTCCTTTGGAAATTTATAACTGACCATCTGAATGGTAGCGCCCAGACTTAAAAATCCTTACTTTTTGGAGGATGCCATCGCTATCATAATCATACACTTTTCCATCCCAAAGTTGACCATTTTTAAAATCTCCCTCCATCCAAATCTCATCATTACTATTGTATACTTTATTGTAGCCATTCGTAATAAATTTCAATCCCTTTGTTCTCGGATTTGCGATTTTAGGCGGATAAATGACCGCACCATTTGCCGTGTTTTGATTGGTCGTATTTGTTGAATTAGAAAAGGTTTTTACGTTCAAAACGGATCCTGTGGATGAAACATCAAAGGACTCAACCAAATTTCCTTGCTTGTTATACCGATTTACTTTCCCTGAGAGTACGCCATTTTTCATGGTGTATTCTAAGGCCAGTTTTCCGTTTTCATGATAGTACTGAACTTTTCCGGTTTCTTTTCCTTCATTGTTATAGACTGCTTTATATGAAATGGTTCCATTCCCATAATAACGGACAAGGTTTCCTTTGTAACCATTTTTACTATAGCTTCCTTGTTCTTTGACATTTCCTGAAGTGTAATACCGCGTGTAGGCGCCATCCGGTCGATTATTTACATAATTTCCTTTGAGCTTAGGTGTTTTTCCATCTTTGTGGTATTTCGTCCAAATTCCCTCCTTACGTCCATTGACATATACACCCTCCTCTACCTTTCCTGTTTTCGGTATTCCCGATTGAGGCTTGTCGGCACCTGTATAGACCCACTTACCGGTACGCTTACCGTTTGCATCCTTTTTGTTCTGAGCATGAACAAAGCACGATGCAATTAAAAAACAACACGTAAAAATCAACTTTAACATAGCGTAATTGTATGGTAAATGTATGAAAAGATGTCTGAAATCTGTGAATAACTCCTGAAAATTAACAGGCAAACAAAGAGAAGAAAAAACTAATTTTGACCTAGCTATGTTGACATTTAATCCACAAGAAATTTCGGTTCAGCGACTACACCAGTTGTTACTTGGTTCCATCGGGCCTCGTCCTATTGCATTTGCTTCAACCATGAGTGCTACTGGACAAGCCAATCTTGCACCGTTTAGCTTTTTTAATGTTTTTAGTGCGAATCCACCCATTTTGATTTTTTCTCCTGCTCGTTCAGGAAGAACGAATGAAACAAAGGATACGTACAAAAATGTGAAAGAACTTCCCGAAGTAGTCATCAATGTTGTCAATTTCGATATGGTTCATCAGATGAGCTTAGCAAGTTCGCCATATTCACCAGAAACCAGTGAATTTGAAAAAGCGGGATTAACGGCAATTCCGTCAGAAACGATTCGTCCTTTTCGAGTGGCCGAAGCACCGGTTCAATTTGAATGCCGCGTTAATGAAGTGAAAGAGCTTGGCTTCGAAGGTGGCGCAGGAAACCTCATCATTTGTGAAGTGTTACGCATGCATGTGCGCGAAGATTTGATGGATGAAAAAGGATTGATTGATCAACACAAAATAGACTTAGTTTCTCGTATGGGAGGAGATTGGTACTGTCGAGCGGATGTACAGTCTATGTTCGAGATAAAAAAACCCATAACGACTTGTGGAATTGGCTTTGATGCATTGCCGATGGACATACGAACGAGTCATTATTTAAGTGGCAATGACTTGGGTCAACTTGCAGGTATCGAGGTGTTACCAAATGAAACTGATGTAAACGAATATAAGCTGATGGAATTAAGCGAATTATTTGTATCTTTAGAAGACAACGCAATGGAACTTGAAAAACAATTGCATCAAAAAGCCAAATTACTTTTAAGTGAAAATAAGTTGGAAGAAGCTTGGCTTACTTTACTAGCATTTAACAATTAAATTATAATTCAATGTTTAAATTCACCGGAACCATTAAGGTTATCCAACCCACTCAACAAGTTACAGAGAAATTTGCGAAAAGAGAATTTGTCGTAACCGATACAACATCCATGTATCCTCAAGATATCTTATTTCAAGCTACACAGGATAAATGTAGCATGTTAGACAGCTACAATGTAAATGATCAAGTAGAAGTTTCATTCAATTTACGCGGACGCGAGTGGACGAGTCCACAAGGCGAAGTGAAGTACTTTAACACCATTGAAGCGTGGAGAATTGAACGACCAGGACAAGGAGCAGGTATGCCCGCAAGTGGTCCTTCTGCTATGTCCCTAGGAAATGCTGCTCCAGCAGCAAGCAGTAGTCCCATCACGGCAGCAGAAGATGATGACGACCTACCGTTTTAAGAAATAAAAAAAGCTCCAAATTGGAGCTTTTTTTTTGCTTTCAATTTTCCATTTAATACATCAACATGGCCAAACCACAACCTACAAGAATGCTGGTTAATTTCATTAAATTGAATTTGTGGTTTTCCGTGGTTTCAAAAATAATGGTGGTTGAAATATGCAAAAACATTCCAACTACAATGGCTAAAATGACATGAACATCTAAGCCAATTTGAGCAGGAGATATGTTGAATCCGATCAATACACCAAGGGGAGTCATAATGGCAAAAAGCAATAAAACAAACCAAGACTGTATTTGACTTAATTTGGTGTTCATCAGCAAAGTCATCAATGCAATAGCAACAGGTACTTGATGGAAAATAATGCCCCAGAATAGGGATCCGTGACCATGGTCGTGGGTATTTACAATGCCCATGTATTCATTTCCAAGTGGAATTCCCTCAATGATGGAGTGCACCGACAATGAAATAAATAACACCCAAGGAAGCGGTTGTCCTTTGTGCACGTGCACGTGTCCATGCTCAATTCCTCCAGAGAAATATTCCAATACCAATTGAACTAAAAATCCTACAAGTATGAAAATACCCATCCTTGCTTTTCCGTCACCGTAGATATCCGGAATTAAATGTTGAAATATGATGGCTAATAAAAATCCGCCACTGAAAGCCAAAGCTAGTTTTATAAATTGACTTTTGTTGGTGGCTTTTAAATACGTGACAATTACTCCGCCTAAAATGACCGATGCAATTAGTCCAACAAAAACGAGGGAAATATTCATTATTTTAAACGTGCAATAAGAATTAAACGATCCGATGTGTTTTCCTCAAAGGGAGTCAAATCATAGGAGCCAAAGGTATTTACTATTTCAAATTTCGATGCCAATAAGGAACGGAAATCAGTCAATTTTAGTGCCTGGACACGCTCCATGTATTGAACATTTATGTCCCCGTCTAACACCTCAATGTTTTTGTAAATGTGTTTTTCATCCGAATGACGCGAAATACGAAACTCGATACCATCGATGGTTTTTACTTCCTCAGTAACGAGCCTACTTATCACCTTTGTTGCATTCATGAAGTCAATAACAAGCAATCCTTGCGGTTTAAGCATGTGTGCGATGGAGGAACAAACCCGTTGGTTTTCTGACTCGTCATCAAAATAACCAAAGCTGGTAAACAAATTAAATACGACATCAAAATACGTGTCTTGTAGCATTTCTCGCATATCATGCGTTTGAAAACGCAATTGCTCATTCGACCATTGACTCGCTGCTGCGATGCTATTTGGAGATAAATCTACGCCAACGACTTGGTGTCCGAATTCACTCAGAAATTTAGCATGCCTTCCTTTTCCGCATGCAAGATCTAATAAACTTGAATTGGAAGGTAGATTTAAATAATCCATTAATTTCTGAATGAACCGCTCCGCTTCCTTCTCATCTCGATTGCGATAGAGTACATGATAGTATGCTGTATCGAACCAATCTACAAACCAATCCTTTTTTGACATGTGACAAAAGTACGACAATTAATTTTTGTTTAATTTCGAAGTATGGTAAAACGAATCGGATTAACGGGTGGAATTGGATCGGGAAAAACAACGATTGCTCACATTTTGGAGGCGATGTCTTACCCAGTTTATTATTCCGATGAACGCGCAAAAGATTTATGCAACCATGACCAACGCATACAAAGCCAGTTAATTTCACTTTTTGGAGAAGAGGCCTACGTTCAAAATGAGTTAAACCGCAACTTTTTAAGTGAACACATATTTAAAAATCCGCCTTTGCGCCAACAAGTGAACGACATCATACATCCGGTCGTCCGGGAAGATTTTACACTTTGGTCTGCCAATCAATCGAGTTCATTGGTGTTCAATGAAGCAGCTATTTTATTTGAAACAGGTGCTTACAAACAATTTGACGCAGTAATTTTAGTTTGTGCTCCGATTCGAAAACGCGTGGAAAGAGTCATGCTGCGCGATTTAATGGATCAGGAAAGTGTTGAGCGTCGGATAAACAGTCAATGGACTGATGAACAAAAGCGACAATTAACACCATTTTGTATTGAAAATGACGGAATTCAACCCATTCTCATTCAGCTAGAAAATACCTTGAAGGCCTTAGAAAGCTAGTAAACCATTTTAATGGAAATCGTTTTGTCTTTGTCCAATTTCACAGAACACTCTTCAAAAGTAGGTGCAGACAATTTCGGTCGCTTATTATTTGAAAAACCATAGGCCTCAGTTGGTATTCCAAATATGTTTTTATCACAAATCTTATTGCTATTCACGTCATGATACACAACTATGGCATAAGAAACAGGTTCCAAATTGGTAAATTGGAATTTTACCTCGGGTGCTTTTGCATCGATCCGAGCAAGTCGGTGCGTTTTTCCCGCTTGCGTGAAAACAGCAGGGTTTTTGTACAGTGCAAATTCAATGAGTCCTTTGTTATTTTGTATGGAATTTACTTTTACCGTTAAATCAAATGGATTTGTTTTGGACGCTTTTTGAAACGGAAAAAAAATCCAACTAATAGAAAAAACAACAAGAAACAGCTTAACCATAGATTCGATTAGTTAATTTTCAAATATAATCCAAGCGTCATTTGCTTGTTGTTCAGCGAAAATATCGAGTTTCCTACATGCTGCATCCATTCTTTCCATGCACCCAATTCAAATCCATTACTTAAGTCTCTTTGTCCTTCGTAATAGGAAACTTTACATCCAAATCGCTTTGTAAAATTAAAAGAAGCGTACGCGAAATAACCATAATCCATTTTTGCATTGGTGTTCTCACTTACAACTGTGCCCAAGTCTGTACTATTTGATGCAAAAGCGGCAATAGACGAATAGTTTGTCGTCATACTACCTGCTACCCTATATCGGCATTCTACGCCACCACCAATGTGAAGTTTCCAAGCATTCAATTGCAGTCCAAGTGGCAAAGAAATCATATCTGCATTGGTCCATTTATCACTGGTATAGGTTGCATTTAAACTACCATCCGTATTGTACGCATTTTGTGAAGTTACGTAACGACCGTTTGTTTTAACATAACCCAAGCCTGAAAAAACAGTTGCCAC
>JBEEIV010000215.1:0-3770 GCA_041169645.1 Bacteroidota bacterium | reverse complement strand
GTCCCTAAGAACATCTGATAAAAGGTAATGATTAAAATCAACCATAGAACCAATCGCATGGATCGATTAAGCACGAGATTTGTTTGAGATCCTCGTCCCATCGCATACACTAAATATATTTGTATTCCAATGATGACCAGCGCAAGTAACAAATGGACCGTGATGGTCCAAGGAACCAAGTTTGTCGCCACAACAATCGACCCAAACCAACCTTCAACGCCCATAAGTAGCAGGTTGAGTAACATGAGCAGTATAAACTTTCTTTTTCGATAAACCGCTAGCATCCAAACAAATGCAATTAGCATGGCATTTCCTGCTAAGAATCCAACCACGCGATTCAGGTATTCCGTCCATGTTTTTTTCGCGTTAAACGCTTCTTCTACATACACATCTGGATTCGTTTGAATCCGCACGGCCGTTTCATGCATACCCAGCGCGTTTAAAAAACGGCAAAATTTCTCCACTTTCTTCTCGCGTTTCAACAAATACGTTTCGCGGTAATCAGCAGGAAGTTCTGCTAATTCTGTTGGTGGAATCCATTGACCAAAGCACTTTGGCCAGTCAGGACAACCCATGCCACTTCCAGTGATGCGAACCAAACTACCAGCAACTACGATCAAATAAATGAGGATTAAGACCACCCAATTAAATCGAACAAATCGTTTTGAAAATTCCATGAAACAAAAATACCAAGGATTTTAAGTTTGTGTGATAATTTTAGCATATTTCCTTTGGACTTTACAACAATTCGATTTTAGAAGTTTTCTCCAATGTCGTATCTTTGTCCCTTAATGATCAATACATGGAATTAAACTCACTTTCAGCTATTTCTCCTATCGACGGGAGATACCATTCTAAAACAAGTCTATTACGTCCTTTTTTCTCGGAATTTGGGTTAATTCGCTACCGCGTTTTGGTGGAGGTTGAATATTTCATTTCATTGGTCGAAAGTGGCATTGAACCACTATCCGATTTTCCCAAGGAAAACTTTGCTGCGTTAAAATCGATCTATGAGCATTTTACGGAGGAAGATGCCCTTTGGATAAAAGAAACCGAAAAAACAACCAATCACGATGTAAAAGCGGTGGAATACTTCCTGAAAAGAAAAATGGAAGGATTGGGTTTGCATCGCTATCTGGAATTCATTCATTTCGGCTTAACCTCTCAGGACATTAACAATACAGCCATTCCATTATCACTTAAGGAAGGAATTGAAACCGTATACATTCCTATGTTGGATCAACTCATTGCACAATTAACGAGTTACCAAAAGGAGTGGAAAGATGTTCCTATGCTCGCACGAACGCATGGTCAACCCGCTTCTCCTACTCGCTTAGGGAAAGAAATTCTCGTTTTTACAGAGCGTCTGACCATACAACGTAAACATTTATGTGCTCAAGAATATCCTGCAAAATTCGGAGGAGCCACTGGAAATTTCAATGCACACCATGTTGCTTTCCCTCAGCATGATTGGGTTTCCTTTGCCAATCAATTTGTGAACAGTAGATTAGGTTTGCATCGGTCACAAACAACCACCCAAATTGAACATTACGACCAATTGGCAGCATTATTCGATGTCTTAAAACGCATCAATAACATCATATTAGATTTAAACCGTGACATGTGGACCTACATATCCATGGAATATTTCAAACAGAAAATCAAAGCGGGAGAAATCGGTTCTTCTGCAATGCCACATAAAGTGAATCCGATTGATTTTGAAAATTCTGAAGGGAATATCGGAATCGCTAACGCACTTTTCGAACATTTATCAAGCAAATTGCCGGTTTCCCGTTTGCAACGAGACCTTACAGATTCAACCGTACTTCGGGTGGTTGGTGTTCCCATTGCACATAGCATTATTTCCTTGCAGTCTACATTAAATGGTCTTGGAAAATTACTTCTAAATGAAGCAAAATTACACGAAGACCTGGATCAAAATTGGGCGGTAGTGGCAGAAGCCATACAAACTGTATTGCGACGAGAAGGATTCGAAAAACCCTATGAAGCACTGAAAGGATTAACACGTAAAAACGAACAAGTAACGAAAGAAAGCGTTCACGCTTTTATCGATAGTTTAAACCTCTCTGCTGAATTAACTGCTGAACTAAAATGTATTTCTCCGAAAACATTTCTCGGAATTCAATTGGTAAAAGACTAAAGATGAAACTAATCCTCTTCGTATGGGTGTTCTGGTGTCACATAACTTGGGCACAAAACTTTCCAATCACGTGGGGACCATTGGAACGCGGGAATGGTTATTTAATCGATATCTTACCCAAAAATGAGCTAGATTTTAATGCGCTGCGCTGGACCGGCGGAAGTAGTTTTGGGAATTATCGATTGGTTTCCTATGAAAACCTATCCTTATTTCAACAACAAAAAATTAAGCTTGTAGCAGAAACAGGACTTTGTAATTTCGTGGATGCACTCAGCTTCGGCAAAGGAACCGTCGTTTTCTTATCCGATCGAATGAAAAGCCGGATGATGCTATACGCACAATACTATGACGAAGAATTAGGCTTAGCCAATTCCCTTTTTTTAGCAGAATACGAAAATCCAAAATTTGATGCAAAACCTGAATTCACCATCATTTCTTCACAAAACAGAAAGTACATTGGCATCATTTGGGAAATGGAAGGCAGAGGAATCAATAGTGATTCTTATGGCTATAAAATCATAAACGATTCATTAAAAATTGTCAACGAAGGAGCATACACCGTACCGTTTGACGGTAATTTAAGCACTATTAACGCACACCATATTTCCAATACGGGAGATTATTTTGTTAGTTTAACGGAGCACAACAAGGCCAATGACCGCATGTTTACGCGAAGTTTTGATAATTTCAAAGCACTACACGTATACAAGGCAAGTGGAAGCGATTTAAAAGAATTTTCCATTGACCTTCAAGGAAAAAGAATTGATGATCTTGTCATGTCGTCCAATGATCAAGGTGCCTTCGCCTTAACAGGAATCTATGGTACAGGAAATAAAAATGGCATTGAAGGCGTATTTAGCATTCAAATTGATCCTGCAAACCATGCGCAAAATTCAGAATCATTCATCCCATTTGGAACGGAACTCGTAAAAGAAAATTGGAACGCTTGGCAACACGGCTTTCCTGGTAATGGAAACTGGAATGATCCAAATAACCTGAACAACTCAAGAAACATAAATGGCAGGGATAACTGGACTCCACAATTATACGATTACCGCTTGCGTGATTTTTTCACCCTACCGGATGGATCAATGGTTGGTTCTATGGAACAGTATTATGTGTTTCAACGCACCAACTATGATGCCCGTACCAGCTTTACGACTACCATCAACTATTACTATTACGACGATGTCATCGCGTTTCGCATTTCAAAAGACGGACAAATGGTTTGGCAAAAACGCATTCAGAAATCTCAAGTATCCACCAATGATTACGGCGAATTTAGTTCGTATTGTAGTTTTCAATCGGAAAAATCATTGAATTTTATCTTCAATGACCACCTGAAAAATTACGATGAATCTGGCATATACGACCGCACGGAAGATAACTTCTATAGCTTTAACTTGTCAAAGAAAAACAATGCCGTAGCGTTGGTTAAAATAGACTTAGAAACGGGGGTCATCACCCGTGAAATGATGGAAAGCAGAAAGGACTTGGATGCAATTGTTGTTCCCAAACAATGTCGAGTGGATCACTTAAACAAAAACATGTTGATTTATTCCATTGCAGGACCTCAAGAACGATTTGGTATTTTAAACTTTAAATAAAG
>JBEEIV010000214.1:0-14741 GCA_041169645.1 Bacteroidota bacterium | reverse complement strand
AAGGTTAATATGTAAAATCCAAGCATACAAATAAACAAAACCCCGACTGGTCTTGGTAAACCAAGTTTAATCGCTTGATCGACATATGTTAGCCAATTCGCATTATGCTCAACCGATATTTGGTATGTCGGCATTCCCCCGAACATGGCATTCGTCCAAAGTGGATTTTTGCCATGGACAAAATTATAGTCCACAATTTCCTTTGACATCCCTTGAAACTGACGAATATCACTTTGTTTCAAACTGTATCCATCAAATAATGGAGAAAAATAAATAGACGACAAAAGGATGAAGGCAGCAATCGCTACCAAATGAGGGAAAAGGGATTTAAATGATAATTTCATTGTTCAATTTTTTTTGTGAATGTAGCTAATTCTTATAAAAGTTACTCTTTTGTATTGGCATATTTCTGGACATCAGCCCCATCAATTTCCTGATCACACAGTATCACTAAGCGCTCAATAATATTTCTGAGTTCGCGGATATTTCCGGTCCAATTTACTTTTTGCAAGGCGCTTAAAGCAGATTGATTCAAGGATTTACAAGGAATGCCGTGGTCTTGACAAATCATTTGAATGAAGTGTTGGGCCAACATTGGGATGTCATCTTTTCGGTCATTTAGTGATGGGACGTGCATCAAAATAACCGCTAAACGGTGAAATAAGTCCTCTCGAAACCTTCCCTCAGAAATCTCTTTTCTTAAATCTTTGTTCGTGGCAGCAACAACCCGACAGTCTACCTTCACATCTTTTTCACCTCCGACGCGTTGAATGACATTTTCCTGAAGTGCCCGGAGTACCTTTGCTTGCGCACTAAGTGACATGTCTCCAATTTCATCCAAAAACAAGGTTCCACCCGAAGCCAATTCAAACTTACCCTTCTTGTCCTTTACCGCTGAAGTAAAGGCTCCTTTTTCGTGTCCAAATAATTCGCTTTCGATCAATTCAGAAGGAATTGCAGCACAATTCACTTCGATGTATGGCATTTTTGAACGATTCGACAATTCGTGAAGTGATCGAGCGACAAGTTCTTTCCCTGTTCCATTTCCACCTGTAATCAACACGCGAGCATCAGACGGCGCGACTTTATCAATCATGGCTTTAATTTCCATAATTTCAGGTGTCTCCCCAATGATGGAACTACCTTTTATTTTTTTTACGGTCGTTTTTAATATTTTGGTTTCTTGCACCAAATGATTGCGGTCCTTGACGTTGCGCAAAATAACCAAGATACGGTTAAGGTCTAGCGGTTTTTCAATGAAGTCAAATGCGCCTTTTTTAATGGCTTGAACAGCAGTTTCTAGCGTTCCATGTCCACTAATCATCACAATGGGAACTTCATTCCCTTCCTCTTGCAATTGTTGCAGGAGTTCCATTCCATCCAGAAGAGGCATTTTGATGTCGCTAAAAATAACATCCAAAGAATTAGCGTGTATCAACTCTAATCCTTCTTTGCCATTTTCAGCCTCTAATACTTGGCAATTCTCGTACTCCAAAATTTCTTTAAGTGCGCGACGAATTGCTCGTTCGTCATCGATGATCAGAACCTTCATTTCTTATTTTTTTACGGTGCGTTCCAACATGGGAACAAATTTAAAAGTACCAAATTCTTCCTTTGTGAAAGCAGTCTCTGCCTGCTTCGTAATTTTTAGCATTTTTTGCTCTTTTCCTTCACCAACGGGAATGACCATGATACCACCTATTTTTAATTGACGCAACAATTCCATCGGTATTTCAGGTGCACCACACGTCACCAATACTTTATCATATGGCGCATTAAACGTGTTGCCTTTATAGCCATCTCCGAAAAATAATTTGGGTTTATAATGGAGGAAATCCAGCAAAATTCGTGCGGAAACATGCAAATCACTGTGTCGTTCGATGGAAACAACTTTTGCACCCAACTCGCATAGAATGGCCGTTTGAAATCCCGACCCCGTTCCAATCTCCAACACTTTTTCTCCTTTTTGCACCGACAATAATTCGGTTTGAAAAGCTACGGTAAAGGGATGGGAAATGGTTTGACCAGAACCAATTTGGAAGGCCATATTGGAATAAGCTTGTTCATCAAAAGCAAGGTCCAAAAAATAATGTCTTGGAACAACATCGAATGCCGCAAGAATGCGCTCATCCTTGATTCCCATTTTCGCTAGTTGGAGAACCAATTGTTTGCGCTTTCCTTTGTGTGTAAAGGTGTCTTTTAAATGCTGCATTCCTGATTATAATTGAATTCCAACAGGACAATGGTCCGAACCAAAAACATCATTCAAGATGAAGGACTCCTTAACATGCGGTAAGAATGATTCGCTTACAAGAAAATAATCAATCCGCCAGCCAACGTTTTTCTCCCGTGCACCTGCACGGTAACTCCACCATGAATATTTCACTTGTTCAGGATTTAAGGAACGAAACGTATCGATGAGTCCATGTTGAACGAACCGATTCATCCCATCAATTTCCTCTTGCATATATCCCGCCGCTTTGTTATAATTTTCCTTTGGTCTAGCAAGATCAATTGGTTGATGAGCTACATTAAAATCACCACAAACAATGACTGGTTTTGAACGTTCTAACTTTTTCAAATAAGCCAAAAAATCAGCATCCCACGTTTGTCTGTAACCTAATCGCAGCAATTCACTTCCTGAATTTGGCACGTATACGGAAATCACGAAATAATTCGAAAACTCCGCACATACTACCCTGCCTTCTGTATCATGTTCTGTGATACCGATGCCGTATGTGACATTGAGTGGCTGTTCTTTGGTTAAAATCGCCGTTCCTGCATAACCTTTTCGTTCCGCTGAATTAGCAAATATATGATAGTCAACAAACGCCGAACAAGCATCTTGCACTTGTTCTGGAGTAGCCTTCGTTTCTTGCAAACATATAATGTCTGCATTCACACATTGCATGTCCTGAATGAATGTTTTACCTACAACGGCTCTAATACCATTTACATTGAAAGAAATAATTTTCATGAGTTCTCAGCTTATTTAACATTTCGCCAGGCGAAGGTTCAAATTTAATCAGAATTTAAGCTGAAAAAACAGAAATTGATACGGTTCGAATGCTTTTTTTTCAGAATGGAACAGGCGGAATTCCGTTCCGATGTTCATGACATCACTCAGAACATATGTAACACCAAAACTTTCCGAAGCAAGTTGCTGACGTGAAAGTTGTAATTGACTCGGGTCTTTAAAGTATTCTGCTCGTCCATAAAGTCGGAGGCGCTCGTTGCACCAATAAGACAACTGGCTATTTATTTGTCCCCAATTCCTTGAAAAATTGACCCCTTGCGTTCCAACAAAAAGGCAACTTTGCAATGCCCATTTACCAAAAACATATTGGACATTCCACTCACTCAAAAGTCGGGTTTGTGGTTCTTTGGCGTTGGCAATTGTCTCTCTCCCCAAATAAGTTGACCAGTTCAATTTAAATCGGTTGCGTTTAAATTCTAAAAGAGATCCAAAAGAAGGAGAAAAATCACTATAATCCATTTTTTGCCAGCCATTCATTACAAACAATGAAATGCTCAAATTGGTACTAAGGGCACGGTTATATTTCAATCCGCTAATATAGTACGGCACATATTCTGGAGCTAAACTACGAGAGTAACTAAGTTGATCAATGCTTTTTGGGGTTTCTTGCGTGTACGGTGAACTAAAGACACCAGCTGCTATGCTTGATTTTTTAAAATTATGTTGAACATATGCCTCGTATATCCATCGTTTATACCACTTTTCATTGGCGTAATTTTGCTGCATATAGCTTCCAAAAGCTGGAGACAAAGCCACTTTCCATCGCGCTTTTTCCCATGTAAACTCCATTAAATTTAAGTTGAGCTGAAAAGAATTTAAGTTCGATGAAGAGACCAAATAAGGGATTTTTCCTATGGAATTGGGCTTGCCGAATGTGGAATACCCGTCGATTAGTCCATGCATTTGGAAACGCAGGCTATCTTTATCGTGAGCGAGTGTTTTCAACACGAATAAAAAAGAAAAAAATGTAAAAAATAACCTCATGTCATTGATGAATTAAGTCACCTGAACCGTAGCGCATTTTATAAATTAACGAAGGTGTTCCGGTGTAAACAAGGTTACCCATTCCTGCTATTTCCGCTTTTAATTTGATGTCATCTGCATGCATAAAAGAGGTTCCATTCGATGCATACATAACTGCAATTGAATCCTTGACTTCCAAACCTCGGGTATCAAATGTTCCATAACCATCCATATCCAAACGCAGGAACTTACAGAGTCCATGGACAGAGATACTCGAGAACCCATGTGGATTTACAACGTTCACCGCATTCGCATGAACGGTCAAATCTAAATCTCCTGCACCATCATTCATTAAAACATCCAGGTAATCAGCTTGAATGGTATCTTTTGCAGACAAAAGCTCAGACCCCCAATAAATCAATTTCGACAAGGATTTAAAATGAATGATTAATTTGACATCTCCGGTTTTGTATCTCAAATAAGCACATTTGTTTTTATTCCAAATTTCCAACTTACCATCTACTACAGACCATTCGATGAAATTTTGCAAATTTTCACCTGCTCTAACTTCAAGAAATTCTGAGGAATCTTGCACCAATTCGATTTGTAAGCGCTGATGCAATTCCATTGTGTGAAATGAGGGTAAGGAAATGGTCTTGGTTATAATCGCACCGGATCCTTTCCAACAAGCACGATTTTCAGCTTTTTTACAAGCTGTGAAGCAGATCAAACTGACAAACACCAAAAACTTCATTGAGACAGCATTCATTTTTTCAAATCAATTATGTGGTACGAAAGTCCAAACTCCAAGTAATCAGCTTTTGCATAATGGGTTTTTAATCCAAATACTGCACTGATGTTTTTTGTCACGTAATAACGGCATCCTAAACGAATATACAGGGGGCCATCTGCTCGGTATTTATCGCGAATATACACTCCTGCGCCGTAAACAAAATTAAAGCGGTCTAAGGGAAGGATATACGATGCCGAAAGTCCCAATTGCAAAATGTCCAATTGTGATTTTTCAACCATTGGCTCATAATTCAGTAACGCTTGTTTCGATAATACATCTAGGTTTACTTCTAGCCCTGATTTGTAACTTCCATAACGCCGAAGCGAGATGGATCCCGCATACACCGGGTATTTTTTTCCACCAATTGGCATGGTTTCTTTCGCAGTGAAAATTCCATTTAAGCTCAATTGCCATTGTTGGTAGGTTAGGAAATTTTTCATCGGACGCGGTTTAATTTGGTAAACGGCGTCTTTCTTTATCACCTCGTAATCGCGTGTCGCTTTCTTTTTAATTCCAATTATGTAATGCTGATAGCCAAGAGATAAGTAGGGTAAATTAATACCCAAATTTGGCACTTTAAACGCGCCATTGCTAAAGTGTGTCATGTCCATGCTCAAGGTAATGGCTGAATTCCGGAATCCAAACGTCTGTTTGAGTGCAAAACACATCAATGCATTCAAATGTGATCCTATCGCTACGTTTTTGGGATTAGATACAGGGTCATATGGTTTGTTGGTGTATCCAATTCCCGTGGAGAACTTCCAGTCCATTCGGTATTTTTTGTATTTTATGACGGGTAATTCTGCGAATCCGTATACCCCCACATAACGACCAAGAATTTCATTGTTTCCTACGGAACCAATAAAGAGGGTGGATCCAACCAACGGTTGACGGTAGGACTTTTGCCATATGTAATTATCCGTTAAGCGCTTGAAGTATGTCAACTCAGTTGCAACCGCCAATTGTTTCGGCATGTGTGCCATTCCAGCATGATGTGCAGCTAGAAAACCTACTTTTCCCCTCACCTCAAATCCACTTTGAGCAAAGGACTGTGTGAAAAACACCAGTAAAAAACCAACTTTCAGGGCGCATTTTAACATTTACCAAAATTAATGAATTCTTAGATGTCAGAATAACTTTAACTTTGTTATATGGATTCTAGACTCATTGCGTTTGAACGCTTGCTAAATATCATGGACGATCTTAGGGAAAAATGTCCTTGGGACCAAAAACAGACGTTCGAAACATTACGTAATTTAACGATTGAAGAAACGTATGAACTAACAGATGCCATTACCAAAAATGACTTAAATGAAGTAAAAGGAGAAATTGGAGACCTTTTCCTACACCTTGTATTTTACTGTAAACTTGGTTCGGAGCAAGGACAATTTGACGTCACTAGTGTATTAAATGCCATCTGCGAAAAATTAATATACCGACACCCACACATTTACGGGGACGTGAGTGTTTCAGGGGAGGAAGAAGTCAAAGCAAACTGGGAGAAACTAAAACTGAAAGAAGGGAAAAAATCCGTTCTTGAAGGTGTTCCCTCTTCTTTACCCGCGTTGGTAAAAGCGACTAGAATTCAAGAAAAAGCGAAAGGAATCGGATTCGAATGGGAGCATCGGGAAGATGTCTGGGAAAAAGTTAAAGAAGAGATTCGAGAACTTGAAGTGGAAGTAAAGACCAACTCCCCACACATTGAAGAAGAGTTTGGAGATGTGCTTTTTTCATTGGTGAATTATGCCCGATTTATTGGTGTTTCACCTGAAAATGCACTAGCACAAACCAATCAAAAATTCATTCAACGGTTTCAATTGATGGAACAATTTATTGCGGAAGCGGGAAAAGACCTCCACAACATGACCTTAACCGATCTAGATAATTATTGGGAACAAGCAAAACTAAAATTAAAGAAATCATGACTCAATTAGAAATTCAGCTAATCGAAACAGTCGTTTTAATTGTATTAGCATTGTTAATTAAGATCTTAGCGACAAAATCGGTCAACCGGTTCTTGGCGCATTTCGACTTCGATTTGAAACGAAAGCGCATTACCGTGCGCATCATCAATTTGTTCTTGTGGATTTTCATTGCAATCGTTCTTGCAGGAATTTGGAACATCGACAGAGAAGGATTGGTTGTTTTCATTACGTCGATTATTACCGTAATGGGTGTGGCATTTTTTGCTCAATGGTCGATTTTATCCAATATCACTGCCAGTTTGATTCTATTCTTCAATCACCCGATGAAAATTGGTGAGACGATACACATTTTAGACAAAGAATATGACATAGAAGGCGAATTGACAGATATTAGTTTCTTTTTCATGTACATCAGAACAAAAGAAAATCACCTGGTAACCATTCCAACTTCAGTCGTATTAGCAAAGACAATTGTGCGCAAATGATAAGGCACAACCCTAATAGCTAAGATCGATTGTTTCTACATTCAACTAAACCGGAAAGCAGAGGAAATACTTTTCCACAGGTTGCGCCAAAGCAGAGATGTTTAGGTTATCAGAAGCTTCCGTTAAATCCATGATCTCCCCATTCTTCATCAAGAGATGAATGTTTTGTTTATCCTGATTGTACGCTTTATTTGTTAAAACATCTGAGTAAACAAAAAAGTCAACTTCGTCCGATTTCAATGCGTATGCTTCTTGAACCCGCATTCGTTCTGCCGCTATTCGTTCCTGACTAAAAGGTTCTTTCGAAATAACGATTTTAAACAATTTTCGATTGACCAATGATTTTGCCAATTGTGATAAAATCGGATCCGAATGAGATTGCCAAACTTTAATGGCCGACCAAATATCGTAATCATCCAATTGAGCAAACTGACCAAGTACCTCTGGGCGTGTGCGGAAATCGTGTTCACTAATATCTTGTTGCATGAAAAAATCCAAAGCGGGACTAGCGAAAACATGTGCTCCATTTTTAACCAAGTGTTTGGCCCTTCGGAGTGCATGAATCAACATAAATTCAGCTGCAACTACTGTTTTGTGAAGATACACCTGCCAGTACATTAAACGACGTGCAACAATGAACTTTTCAATGGAATAGATTCCTTTTTCCTCTAAAACCAATTGTCCGTCGCGCACATTCAACATTTCAATAAGTCGTTCGGAACCAATAATCCCCTCACTGACGCCAGAATAGAAACTATCACGGTTTAGATAGTCTAACCTGTCCATGTCGAGCTGACTTGACACCAATTGATGCAAAAATGGCTTGTGGTATTTATTTTGAAAAATTAATAAAGCAAGATCCAATTCACCATTAAATTCCTTGGATAATTCTTCAATAAAAAAGGACGAAATCTCTTCGTGACTCACTCCACAAACAATGTCATATTCCAACGCATGACTAAACGGACCATGTCCAATGTCGTGTAGTAAAATCGCAAGGCAAACACCTCTTTCCTCAGCTGCGGTGATCTCATGTCCCTTGCGGCGTATTGTCGCAACAGCTTCATTCATGAGGTGCATGGCTCCAAGTACATGGTGAAATCGCGTGTGGTTTGCTCCCGGATAAACCAGGTGACTCAGTCCAAGTTGCATAATGCGACGAAGTCGTTGCATATGAGGATGTTCCAATATATCGAAAATTATTTCGTCCGGAATTGTAATAAATCCGTAGACCGGGTCGTTAATAATTTTCTTCTTGTTGTTTCGATGTGGATTCGGATGCAATTGAGTACCTTTATTAAATTCATTCAAAACTATTAAAAATAAGGCAAATGCAAGGTAAAATTCTTTGGGCAGACGATGAAATCGAATTATTGAAACCACACATTTTGTTTTTAGAAGCGAAAGGCTATCATGTTGACTCGGTAACAAATGGACAGGATGCCATCGAAAAAGCCTTAGAAAAGAATTACGACATCATCTTCTTGGACGAAAACATGCCTGGACTTACTGGACTGGAAACCTTGTTTCAAATCAAAGAGCAGAAACCACTTGTGCCAATAGTCATGATTACCAAAAGTGAAGAGGAACACATCATGGAAGAAGCGATTGGAAGTAAAATTGCTGATTACCTCATCAAACCAGTAAATCCAAATCAAATTTTACTGAGCATCAAAAAAAACTTAGATCAGTCAAAACTGGTTAGTCAAAAAACCAATTCAAATTACCAACAAGAATTTCGTCAACTTGGCATGCAACTCATGGGAAGAATGGATGCCGACGAATGGAAGGAATTCTATGCGAAATTGGTTTATTGGGAACTGGAATTGGACCGAATTGAGGACTCTGGCATGCGCGAAATATTCGACATGCAGAAAAAAGAAGCAAATAAATTGTTTTGTGACTTCATCGAAGACAATTACCTTGACTGGGTGAATGGAACGGAGGATTCCCCTCAAATGATTCACACCTTAGTGAAGGATAAAATTGCCCCATTTATTGGCAAAGAGAAAACGGCTGTTTTGGTCATAGATAATTTAAGGTTTGACCAATGGAAAATGATTGAACCCATTCTTTCCCGTTATTTTTCCAAAGAGGAAGAAGAAATCGTGTTTTCCATCTTACCAACAGCAACACATTATGCTCGAAATGCATTTTTCGCTGGACTACTACCCTCTGAAATAGAGAAACGCTTCCCGAATCTTTGGAAAAACGAAGAAGACGAAGGTGGTAAAAACATGCATGAAAAAGAATTTCTAGATGCACAATTAAAACGACTTGGGAAAAATGTCAAGTGGAGTTACAACAAGATTACAAATGTCGAAGCTGGTAAAAAACTGAGCGACACTTTTCATACTTGGAAGGAAAATGACGTGAATTTCATTGTATACAATTTTGTCGATATGTTATCACATGCCCGAACAGAAATGGAAGTCATTCGAGAACTCGCTGACAATGAATCGGCTTATCGCTCCATTACCGTGTCATGGTTAGAACATTCTCCTTTACTCGATATTATCAAAAAAATTGCGGACGCTGGCATGCGACTCATTGTAACCACTGATCATGGAACCATCAAAGTGACCAAACCTGTTCGCATCGTTGGAGAAAGAAATACGAACAGTAATTTGCGTTACAAGGCAGGAAGAGGATTAAGTTATGAGTCGAAGGAAGTTTTTGTTGTGAAAAATCCTAACGACGCCTACCTACCTAAACTAAAATTATCCGCGGAATTTGTCTTTGCACGTGAACAAGATTTCTTTGTCTATCCGAATAACTACAATCATTTCGTGAATTATTATGGCAGCACCTTTCAACACGGCGGCATTTCATTAGAAGAAGTTTTAATTCCATACATTTCACTCAAAGCAAAATAATCGCATTTTATTGCTTCTTTAGAACAATTCAAAATAAGGTATTTCGTACCTTTGTACGACTATGCATGAATTGGAGAAAAAATCGTTTAACGTTCGTGAAATTCGAGATGAATTTCCAGCACTTCGTCAACAAATTTATGGGAAAAACCTCATCTATTTTGACAATGGAGCTACCTCTCAGAAACCTCAGCTGGTTTTAAACGCGATTAACTTATTTTATTCCAAAGAAAACGCGAATATTCACCGCGGCGTGCATTACATGAGTCAGAAAGCCACTACAGAATATGAGGCGGCTCGACAACGCATTCAACGATACATTGGCGCACGAAAATCCGAAGAGGTGATTTTCACTAAAGGAACAACGGATAGCATCAATTTAGTTGCTTTTTCTTTTGGACACTTGCTTTCGAATGGAGATGAAATCCTTATTTCTGCGATGGAACATCATTCCAACATCGTTCCTTGGCAAATGTTATGTGAACGTCAAGGTTGTGTACTCAAAGTTGCTCCGATTAACCAACGTGGTGAAATCATTATGGAGGCATTTGAACGCTTGCTTTCCCCGAAAACAAAACTCGTTTCCATCACCCACATATCAAATACCCTAGGAACGGTCAATCCAGTAAAAGAAATCATTCAAAAAGCGCATGCCGTAGGCGCAAAAGTATTTCTTGATGGAGCACAAAGTATCCAGCACATGCGCATCAATGTAAAAGAATTGGATTGTGATTTTTATGCCTTTTCAAGCCACAAGGTTTTTGGTCCAACGGGAATTGGCGTGCTGTATGGCAAAGAAGATTTATTGGATCGCATGCCACCCTATCAAGGCGGAGGTGACATGATTTCGCGCGTAACCTTTGAAAGAACTACATACAACGAATTGCCCTTTAAATTTGAAGCGGGCACACCACACATTGCAGGAGGAATCTGTTTAGGCAAAGCTTTTGAATATTTAGAGTCCATCGACATGGAAGCGGCGGAGCGACATGAACGTGAGTTGGCGAAATATGCTGAAGACATGTTGGACACCTTTGAGGGACTACAAATTATTGGCGAAGCGAAAGACAAAACATCTGTAGTTTCTTTTTCTGTAAAAGGAATTCATCCATTTGATATTGGGACTTTGTTAGATAAACAAGGAATTGCGGTCCGAACCGGACACCATTGTACCCAACCATTGATGGATTTTTATGGGATTCCCGGAACAGTTCGTGCCTCTTTTGCGTTTTACAATACGAAAGAGGAAATTGACACTTTTGTGCAAGCAGTTGAACGAAGTTTAAGCATGTTGAAATGAATTTAACAGAGAAACAAGAAGAAATTATCCAAGAATTCGAGGTTTTTGATGATTGGATGGAAAAATACGAGTACATTATTGACCTTGGAAAAGATTTACCCAAGATTGATGAAGCAAACAAAACGGAAGACCGTTTGATTGAAGGTTGCCAATCCAGAGTTTGGCTAGATGCTCATTTCAATGAAGGAAAAATGCATTTTACTGCTGATTCCGATGCGATTATCACCAAAGGAATCATAGGACTGTTAATTCGGGTTTTGGATCAAGAATCTCCTGAGTCCATTGCCAAAGCAGATTTGTTTTTCATTGGAAAGATTGGCTTGCAAGAACACCTTTCCCCTACCCGCGCGAATGGCTTACTTGGCATGGTTAAAAGATTAAAATTAGAAGCACTAAAACATATTTCTCCCGCATCATGAATGAATTAGAAGACCGCATTGTTCAAATGATGAAAACCATTTACGACCCGGAAATTCCAGTGGATATTTTTGAACTTGGTTTGATTTACGAAGTAAAAATCGAGGAAGGCAATCACGTCTACATCGACATGACCTTAACATCTCCGAATTGTCCGGTCGCTGAAAGTTTACCTAAAGAGGTGGAGGATAAAGTGGCTTCTGTTGAAGGTGTCGCTTCGGCAAAAGTTTCAATTGTTTTTGATCCACCTTGGGACAAAGACATGATGAGTGAAGAAGCGAAGCTCGAATTAGGATTCCTTTAAAGTTTACGCAGCGCGAATCGCCTTAATCGGTATTGCTGAAAATCGTAATATTCAAATTCTAAGTCCTTCCTTGACGACAATAAAATACGGATATCGATGGTGTCTGAATCACGGTGTACGATCAAATGCTCCCCATCTTCGCTCATGTCAAAATGCGCCTGTTCCACAACAAACGAATCTTGAACTTGATTGATACCGAAAAAATTATAATCGAAGTCGATGCGACCATTCATTTTTTTCGTGTCAGAATGAAGCTCCAATGTACCCATTGGAATGCTATCATAAAAGGTAAATCCTTCGCCATCTAGCACCCGAACAAGCTTGACCTCCCATAATCCATTGATGCGTTTAAGCTGTGCTTTTTGCTTTTGACAACCAAGAACAAGTAGACTAAACAGCACTATGAAAATCGTCACCCTCATCCTTCAAACGCTATGCTACACATGGCCATCACACCCATTTTCAGGGAATCCACGTCAATGTCAAATCGAGGATGATGAACGGCATATGTGATTCCTTTTTCTTTGTTTCCTACTCCTAAACGAAAGAAACACACAGGGATTTCTTGGCTGTAAAAAGCAAAATCCTCTGCGGTCATACGCAACGCCAATTCGTGAATTTGAGACTCGCCAAAAATGCGCTGAAATAAATTGCTGGCTTGACGGGTCAATTGTTCATCATTCTTTAAAAAAGGATAACCCTTAGAAACACAAAGTTCGATCGTTCCGCCAAATTGTTGAGAAACGGCTGCAGCCTCCTCAGCTAAGATTTGATGCGCTCTAGACCTCCAAGATTCGTCCATTGTTCGAAAAGTTCCTTTCACGTGCGCTTGAGAAGGAATCACATTTGTTGATCCCAACGCTTCAAAGCGACCAAAAGTTAGAACATGGGGAACGCCTTGTGGACATGCTCCTTGAATGCGCTCTTTTGCTTTTGACATCCATGCAGCACCCATTTCAATTGGATTTACACATTTTTCCGGTAAGGCACCGTGTCCACCCACACCCTTTATTTCCACATGTAACTCATCGCTTGAGGCCATATACAAGCCAGCACGCAAACCAATGTTCCCAACTTCCATTTCTGGAAATACATGCAAAGCATACATCTTTTCAACGGTTGGGTTTTGTAAGACTCCCGCTTTCATCATTAGGCTTGCACCACCAGGATTCATTTCTTCTCCTGGTTGAAAAATCAATTTTAACGGCTTTTTTAATTCGTTTCGATGCGCATATAAGATGGCAGCAGCACCGAGCAAAATCGACGTATGCACATCGTGACCACACGCGTGCATCCATCCATCCACTTCCGATTTATAGGGAACGTCGTTTTCTTCTTGAATCGGTAAGGCATCAAGATCAGCTCGTAAGCCAATACACGCATCTTCTTTGGTATGATGGTCCGCGCCAATCCATGCAACAACGCCCGTTTCAGCAACGTTTATTTCATGGGGTATGCCAAATTTCCGCAACACCTCAGCGACGAAAAGCATCGTGTTTTTTTCTTGAAAAGAAGGTTCAGGAAAACGATGTAAATGTTCCCGCCAAGAAAGAACATCCGCAAATATTTCATCTACTCGCTCTGTTAAATGCTTAGGATTCATTGGATGACATTGAAGAATAACCGGATAATATCAAACGAAAGGACACATAAGCCAGGAAAATTCCAAAAACCAGCTTAACTAATCCGGGAGATAATTTTAACGATAATTTAGAGCCTACATATGCGCCGATTAAAAATGTCGCCGCAATGACTAAACCGTATTTCCATTGCACATTTCCTGTCTTCCAATAATTCAATACCGCAAAAAGGACAACAGGCATTGCTAAAACAAAGAGACTCGTTCCTTGAGCCGTATGTTGAGACAAACCGAGAAAGAAAACTAAGGCAGGAACGATTATGACTCCACCGCCTACTCCAACAAATCCGCTGAGAATGCCGGCACAAATTCCGATAATGGCAAGAATGAAAATTGTTTGAATGGTCATGTTATTTCAAAGATATCAAAAATACATTACGCTTCAACCAATAGGTTACATCCTCTGATATCAGCATCATCAAATCGTCCCTCCAAATAGAATCCATCTCCCTCTATTCTTCCCAAATCTTGCGTTTGAATAAAGGCACAGCTGTATTTATTGGCCAAATCAATTATGTTGATACCACCAGTGCGGTTAGCAGGAAAAAATTGAAACGGATCGTATGGGTCCCTGATTAATAACTTCATCCATGGAACTACCTCAAATTTCCCATCTTTCATGGAATAACCTTGAGATAACAACTCCGTCATCCCATATTCTGATTGAATCGTTTGAACGCCAAGTCCGTTGATTAAGTAAGCATGTAATTCCGCTTTAGTCATTTCCTTTCGACGACCTTTCATCCCTCCAGTCTCAATAACAATTGCTTTTGAAATGTCTACGTGGCAAGCTGCTAGATCTAAAAGCGCATATGAAACACCAAAAATGATGACTTTTTTATGTTGATTCAGCGCTTGTTGATACCGATCAACAAGTGTCATAGGTTCATTCAAGATAAATCCAGAAAGTGCTTGTCCTGACAATTCGATGAGTTTATTTACCATGTAAACGAGGGATGAATCTCCTTGATCGACATAATTGGGAAGCAAAGCAAGGACGACATA
>JBEEIV010000213.1:0-7896 GCA_041169645.1 Bacteroidota bacterium | reverse complement strand
AGGCTTGAGCAGTACAAATGTTAGAGGTAGCTTTATCTCTTTTTATGTGTTGTTCTCTTGTTTGAAGAGCCATGCGCAGGGCTAGGTTGTCATCGGCATCTTTTGACACACCAATAATTCTTCCAGGAATGTTGCGTTTATAGTCTTCTTTCGCTGCAAAAAATGCGGCATGTGGACCACCATAGCCCATCGGAACCCCGAAACGCTGGGAGGAACCTAAGACAACATCCGCACCCATGCTTCCTGGTGATTTTAACACCACCAAAGACAAAATATCTGCTGCAACAGCGACTTGAATTCCCTGTGATTTTAATTGGGAAATTTTTGCACTCAAATCACGAACATGACCATGCGCAGATGGATTTTGGATGAATGCACCGAAATATTCCGTTGAACCTTCAAAGGAATCGATGTTTCCGGTAACTAAGTCAATGCCTAGATTCATAGCACGTCCTGTCATTACATCTATGCTTTGCGGCAAAGCATCTTCCGAAACAAAGAATTTGTTTTTACCTGCCTGAACTTCAGCTCTTGATCTTGAATTGTAGAACATGATCATGGCTTCTGCCGCAGCTGTTCCTTCATCTAGTAAAGATGCGTTGGCAATTTCCATTCCTGTTAAATCCAAAACCATTGTTTGAAAATTCAACAGGGCCTCCAATCGACCTTGAGATATTTCAGCTTGATATGGAGTATATGCAGTATACCATCCTGGGTTTTCTAGGACATTTCTTAAAATAACACTTGGAACAATGGTTTCATGATAACCCAATCCAATAAATGACTTAAAAACTTGATTTTTCGCTGCCAATTCTGAAACATGCTGCAAATATTCTTGCTCCGTCATCGCGTCTGCGATATTTAACTCTCCGTTCAAACGAATTTGAGCAGGAATGGTGCGGTCAATTAGGGTTGAAATCGAGTCAATGCCGATGGTTGCCAACATGGCTTTTTTCTCTGCTTCACTCGGTCCGATGTGTCTTCTAGAAAATGGTGTCATGAATGTTCTTTTTTGAGATGACAAATATACAATGCAAAAAAAGAATCTTACAGAAAAATGCAAACGAAGTTTTGAACCGAAACGGGGACTTTATGAACCTTTTTCTTGCAAATAAGTCCGTGCTCGAAGTTTCGCATTTTCATGTATATCTTTCCAAAATAAATTCACGTCTCCCATATGTAAATTTTTCATGGTCCAAGAAACAAGACCCAAATAGGAGCAAGGACGTGAAATCCAGATGGCTCCATCAATGACATTTGTCTCAAAACATTGGCAAAAAAGGGCGTCATTTGAATAGAGAAATCCCATGTGTTGGTCTTTACGCGCTGAACCTGCAGTTTGCCAATTAACGGGGTTGACAACCGCTTTTCCTTTGTACCACCTTCGATAGGCATCTTGATCTACATTTTTCTTAAACGTATTCCATGTAACAAAACCACCCGTTTGACTCGGGCTATTCATGAGTGGAATGGTTTTAAATTCATTTTTATAAATGCCAATTCCCGGGATATAGGCAGCAATTAATTTCGCCCTTAGCGGTTTATCATCAAAAAAATCATGTATGAGCATGTTTAAATGCGTACTACCTTGACTATGTCCGGCTAAAATAATTGGCCTTCCTTGGTTGAAATGATCTAAGTAGTATTGAAAAGCATTTTTCACATCAGAATAGGCATAGAGTAGGGCTTCCCTTCCTCCAGAATCAAGTTGATAGTAGGAGCGAATGTGTGCTTGACGGTAATAGGGAACGAACATTCTTCCTGCCTCAACCCATGCACTTGCTTGATATTTTACTGCTGAGTTAAGTACCTTCTCCTGCTGCTCCAAATCGGTTAATTCAGCATTCCATCTTTCGTCTTTTTTATCTAACATTAAGGTTGGATAAACATAAAAAACGTCCACCTGGTTTAGTAGGCTGGAATCTTGAATCCGTTCTTTTAAATGTGAAGGATATGCTCCAGGGAGCACCGCCCAATTTTCCTTTAAGGAATAATCAAGTTCTTGTGAAAAAGACAATTGAGCCAAAATATTCCAAGTAAAAAGAAGGATAAGGATGAATTTGTCCATAATTTTGTCGTTCATAATATGATGCGTTTCAAAAATACATACATTCTCGCGGTTTTTTTGTTTTCAATGGTGACGATTTCAGCACAAGTAAAATCTGATTCATTGAGATCTTGGAAGCTGAAGTCACTGTATTCCCTGAGTGGAACGCAATCTTCGTTCGTTAATTGGAATGCTGGTGGCCGCAATAACATATCGTTAATCGGGTCAATTGCCGCAAGCGCATATTACACCAGAGACCACATTAAATGGACCAACGATGCTAACATTGCCTTGGGTGGGATCAAATATTTAGATAACATTTCTGGAGTCAATCTTCAAAAAACCGATGACCGCATAGATTTAGCGAGTACCTTCGGAATGAAATTGTCTCAAGATTTCTTTTTAACCGTTGCAGCTGGGTTCAAGACTCAAATGGTTAATGGTTATACGTATCCGAACGATTCTGTTGTAGTCTCCACGTTCATGGCTCCAGGATATTTAAATCTAGCCTTGGGTACGGATTTGCGAAAAGGAGATCAGTTTTCTGTTTTTTTCTCTTCCATCGCTTTCAAATCTACGTTTGTACTCGATGATTCATTGTCCAAGGTAGGCGCATTTGGTGTCGAAAAAGGAGAAACGTTTCGACAAGAATACGGAGCATTTGTGAAAATGAAGTGGAATAAGAATTTGGCAAAGAATATTGAAATGAAATCCAAGCTTGAATTATTCAGTAATTATTTAAATAACCCAGAGAACATCGATGTCAACGCAGAGTTAATGTTTGTATTTCGGGTGAACTCGTTATTTTCGGCAACCGCCCAATGGAATGTAGTGTATGACGATGACATTAACATTCGCGATAGTCAGGGTAATTTTGGTCCAAGAACACAGTTTAAATCTGTTCTTGGAATCGGCATATCTTATAAACTTGAAAATAATTAAGAAATGAAACACTCCCGTATTTTACTGGTTATCATTCTTTTTACTGGATTATTTTCTCAGTTGAATGCTCAAATGGAGTCGTCCAAATGGCAATTTTATGGAAAATATAGCCGTGGATTAACGGTGAATAAAACACCTTACTCGTATACCGGAATGGGAATGGAATACCAATTCAAACCAAGGTGGACATTGAACTGGAATCTAGAGATGCTCGCTAGAAAAGACACTATTTTTCAGTTGCATGGACCGATGGGATTAATTGGAGGTCCTGCTTTCACCGTTTGGGCCATAAATAATTCATGGGGATTTAAAGGGGTGGGGTCTTCGATCCTGCTTGGTCTCATCATTATGGCAACTCCAGAAGGCATCAGTTACCATATACCTGTAGGCTACCGCTGGGATCTTTCTCCTTATGTCAATGTTCTTGGTTTTGATTGGGTTCAAACCGATGAAAACATTGGATTTCAATCGCTTCTTTACTCAGTCTCTGCAGGCGTTCGTTGTTCCTACTGGTTCACAGATCGTTTTTTCGTTAAAGGATTTTTAGAATCCAGAAAAGCTGGCTACCTGGATTTAAATGTTGGTGGAGGAATTGCATTAGGATGGAGCATTCCAAATCAGTTTTCGGAAACGAAGGGTTTGTGAATAAGCAAATTACGTGCTGTTGAAAACTGAACTTGTCAGTTCCTTCAAAGAGCCTTAACTTTGTGAAATGCGAAAATTCTTATTTATTATATTGTTCATCACTTCCCTCTCATCGTGGGGGCAGTTAAAGGCTATTCGAAATCAAGCAGATTATCCATTTTGGCTGCATTTACCGGCAGACAGTATCCTTAAAAATCATCCACCTGTATTAATTTTTCTTCATGGAAGAAGCTTGTCAGGGACAAATTTAGATCTCGTGAAACGCTATGGTGTCATTCATGAAATTGAAAAAGGAAGAAAAATCCCAGCGATTGTAATCGCGCCTCAAGTCACAGCCGGAAGTTCTTGGGACCCAGATAAAATCCTTTCGGTATTGCGTTTTGTACAAAGTCAATTTGATACAGATACCAACCGCGTATACGTTACCGGTATGAGTTTGGGTGGATATGGGACCTTGAATTTTGCTGGAAAATATCCTGGTGTGGTGACGGCAGCGGTTGCCTTGTGCGGTGGAGGAAACCCGAAGAACGGTTGTAACCTCTCGACCATTCCCGTTTGGATTCAACACGGGAATAAAGATGCCGCAGTTCCAATCAGTGAATCAGAGAAAATGGTGAAATCAATCAAGGATTGTAACGGAGGAGAAAACTTAAAGTATACGGTTCACTACGGAGCGAGTCATGGAGACTTAGAAAAAGCATTTCGTACCGATGAACTTTACAACTGGTTGTTTCAGTTTAGCAAAGACGGTCAGAAATAGTTAGGAGAACCAGATGTCTTGAATAAGCTGGCATCCTGCTTCCTTGTTGACACGTTCGATGATGATTTGTTTGCCGTTAAGTAATTCCTCTCGCATGACGGAAGAGTCGATTTTCAAATACAATGTTTGCTGCTTAATATAGAGTTCTTTCGTTCGGTGAGCTACAGCTTTTCCCATTAATTCTGGCCAAGCCGCAATGATGTCATACTCCTTCATTTTTCCTTCCAAAGAGTAAGCTTTCAAAAATTTATCGATGAGGTCCTTTAATGGTTCTTCATCCGAACTTCGTCTATTGTCTTCTCGCATGTATTAAAGTTAGGATAAAATAAGGGAAAGGTGTTGGTCTTTTACCTGAAATAGTCTTTTTTCCGTTTGAAGCGACTCGAATAATTGACGCATCCGTTCTGGATCCGAATCAGTGACGATGACTTGACCGAAATAATCAGCGGTAACTAAATCGATTAAACGTTGAACACGTTCATTATCTAATTTATCAAAAATATCATCTAACAATAGCACTGGTTTTAGTCCTTTATGCTGTTTCATCCAGTCGTACTGAGCCAATCGAAGTGCGATCACGAACGATTTTTGTTGACCCTGAGAGCCAAATTTTTTCACGGGATGGTTTTTAATGGTAAAAATCAAATCATCCTTGTGAATTCCTGCATTCGAATATTGAGTGGCAGCGTCTTTTTTCTGATACAAAGTCAGTAGTTCCTCGAAGGACTGTTCGTTTAATTGAGACCGATATTCAAGTCCAACTTCTTCAGAATTGTGTCCGATTTCGGTGTAAAATCGTTTGAACACGGGAATGAACTCAGCTAAAAAAGCGCTTCTTTTTTCATGAATGTATTTCCCACTTGGAATCAATTGTTCATTCCACACATCAATCGAATCTACGTCAAATAAACGGTGCTCAAACATATTTTTAAGCAAGGCATTTCGTTGTTCCAATACCTTGTGATAGCGTTGAATTTCTTCTAAGTATACTTTGTCCAATTGAGACAAAATTCCATCCATCCATTTTCGCCTCATTTCTGACCCATCTGCAATCAAATCTCCGTCGTAAGGAGAAATAAATACCACTGGAAATTTGCCAATGTGATCTGCTAATTTCTCGTATTCTTTTTTATTGATTTTGACCGTTTTTTTTCCGCCATTTTTTAAAGCACAGTGTACATTTTGCTCTTGTTCTTTGGTGTTCCATCTTCCCTGAATCGAAAAAAAAGCTTGGTCGAAGCGAATGTTTTGTCGGTCAATAGCATTCAAATAGGATTTGCACATGCTGAGGTAATATACGGCATCAAGAATGTTTGTTTTTCCGCTTCCGTTTTTACCAACCAAGCCATTAATTCCTGGACAAAGCTCCACTTCAAGGTCTTCGTAATTTTTAAAATTGATGAGGTGTAGTTGTGCTAAATACATGCGGCTCAAAGTTAGCATTAATTTCCCGATGCAGATTGATTTAAGCACCAAGCAATCAAGTGATACATTCCAAATAACTATTCTATTATCTTTGTTCTAAATTATCAATCTTATGTCAAACGCTTTTTTTAAAACCCCAATAGCCATTAACGAACCGGTAAAAGCATATGCTCCGGGATCGAACGAGGTCAATTCTTTAATTCAAACCTACAAAGACATGTGGAGTCAAGCTCCTATAGATGTCCCAATGTATATTGGTGGAAAAGAAATTCGTACCGAAAATAAGAAAGCAATGACACCTCCCCATGATCATCATCACGTTCTGGGGCATTTTAACATCGGTGATGCAACTCATGTAACAAAAGCAATTGAATCCGCTTTAGCAGCTAGAAAGGCATGGTCTGAACTTCCTTGGGAGGAGCGTGCTGCGATTTTCTTGAAAGCTGCTGATTTATTGGCTGGACCTTTTCGTAACCGCATGAATGCTGCAACGATGCTGGCACAATCAAAAAATGTCATGCAAGCGGAAATCGATGCGGCATGCGAATTAATTGACTTTTTCCGTTTCAATGTGCAATACATGACCCAAATATATAAGGAGCAACCTGAATCACTTCCTGGTATGTGGAATCGATTGGAATACCGTCCATTGGAAGGCTTTGTTTTTGCCATTACACCGTTCAATTTCACTTCAATTGCAGCGAATTTATGTGCCGCTCCTGCAATGATGGGGAATGTCGTTGTTTGGAAGCCAGCGGATTCACAAGTATATTCGGCACAAGTGATCATGGATTTATTTAAAGCAGCTGGGGTACCAGATGGTGTGATAAATATGATTACCGTTGATGGTCCAGTTGCTGGTGATGTTGTTTTTAAACACAAAGATTTCGCAGGACTACACTTTACCGGCTCGACTGGTGTTTTTCGTCATTTGTGGAAAGAAATCGGTTCCAATATCGAACAGTACCGAACATATCCAAGAATCGTAGGTGAAACAGGTGGAAAAGATTTCATTATGGTACATTCGTCCGCTAATGCTGCAGAAGTTGCTACGGCAATGTCAAGAGGAGCATTCGAATTCCAAGGTCAAAAATGTTCTGCTGCATCTCGTGCCTACGTCCCATCTAATTTATGGCCAGAAGTCAAGCGTATTTTCATGGATCAAGTGCGTTCCTTTAAAATGGGAACACCTGAAGACACAGGGAATTTCGTAAATGCGGTAATTGATGAACGTGCTTTTGATAAAATTGCAGGTTTCATTGATTACTGTAAATCACAAAATGATGCAGAAATTATAACGGGTGGATCCTATGATAAGTCCAAAGGATACTTCATTGAACCAACAACGATTGTCACAACGAATCCGAAGTTTCGTACCATGTGCGAGGAAATATTTGGGCCAGTGTTAACGGTTTATGTCTATGATGAATCTCAGTTTGAGGCAACATTGGAAATGCTCGATCAAACTTCTGATTATGCCTTAACAGGATCCATTATGTCCAATGATCGCTATGCGATTCAAGTGGCAACAAAAAAATTAGTGAATGCCGCAGGTAATTTTTACATCAACGATAAACCAACGGGTGCGGTTGTTGGACAACAACCATTTGGTGGTGCTCGGGGCTCAGGAACAAACGATAAAGCGGGAGCGGCCATGAATTTATTACGATGGACATCTGCCCGTACCATTAAAGAAACATTTGTTCCTCCAACAGATTACAAATACCCATTTTTAGGATAATCATGAAGAAATGCAGTTTACTTTTTGTAGCCATCATTTGCCTAATGACAACATTAAATGCGCAATGGAAATGGACGCTTCATGCTGAAACAGGTTTAAATAAACAAGATGTTTCCGCAGTAACAAGCTTGGTTCAACAAAATGAACTTGATCCAAAAGCGTATTGGAAATTTGCGGCAAGTGGTGGTGTGGAGCTGAGTTATACGGTACTCAAAGTGGCAACTGTTTTTTCAGGCTTGGGTTATGTTAAAACAAACGGTCGTTACGTAACTTCACAAAATGCGTACAATACGGATGGTAGTTTAAATGCAACCTATACCAGTGATAAATGGACCA
>JBEEIV010000212.1:0-4065 GCA_041169645.1 Bacteroidota bacterium | reverse complement strand
TTTCCAAAACCGATTGAGCCACATTGGGCAGATTTAATCCTTTGTACTCTGGATATTTCGTGTGCATCTTTATTGAACTTTTGAGTCGCGAATTTACGATAAATGGGGCAAAGGAGCAAGGATAAAGCAACGGGTTCAATTTGGGTAATTTTTAACTAATTTAGATGGCGGGAATTTTGATCTTTTATCCTTTTTTTCATCATATACATATGTTAAAAAACACCGTACACCAATCACTGGTAACAATACTTCTAGAAAAACACCAAGAATTAAGTAGTATTTTACGGGATGCCGCTGAAGGAAAATCGAATGACGCGAAAAGTTCCGCAGGAGATAAACACGAGGTTGGAGTTGCCATGGTTCAGTTGGAACAAGAAAAACTCGGGAAACAAGTACAAATCATCGAAGAACAACTCACGCTCCTATCACGGATTGATCTATCTAAAATTCATGTGAAAATCGGCTTGGGTTCATTGGTTAACTGCGAAAATCAATGGTATTACTTCTCCATCGGACACGGGCTTTTACAGATGGGTGATCTATCCATTTTCTGTTTGAATCCACAAGCACCACTAGGGAAAGAGATGTTGGGAAAAGCGGTGGGTGATTCCGTTTTCTTTCAAGGAAGAAAAATGGTCATTCAATCCATTTTTTAGGCTAATTTTACCCTTCGTATGTCCAAACATCACATTGTCATTATTGGAGGAGGAGCAGCCGGATTTTTTGCTGCACTAAGTGCAAAAAAACACCATCCTGACGCCCAAGTGAGTATCCTAGAAAAATCATCTAAACTTTTGGCAAAAGTCAAGATTTCAGGAGGTGGCCGTTGCAATGTAACACATGCTTGTTTCGATAACAAACAATTGGCTGGATTTTATCCACGAGGGGAAAACTACCTCAAAAAAGCCTTTGAACAATTTAATGCACAATCAACGATCGACTGGTTTTTAGAACGAGGGATTCGCATGAAAACCTATCCAGACGGTTGTTTGTTTCCGGAAAGTAATGATTCCCAGACCATCATCGATTGTTTTTTATCCGAAGCTAGAAGCCGTGGCATTCACATCCTCATGAATCAAGGTATTAAGAAAATTGAACCGGTTAGCAGGGGATTCAAACTGCATGCCGACCAAAAGGTCTTCGACGCTACACGGGTAATCGTTACCACTGGTGGACAACCAAAACGGAGCAATTTTGATTGGTTGGAACAGCTAGGACACGACATCATCGAACCACTACCTTCTTTATTTACATTTAACATGCCTGATAATCCTGTGCGTGAATTAATGGGAACGGTTGTTGAAAAAGCAAGTGTTCGCGTGGAAGGAACTAAACTGCTCGGACAAGGTCCTTTGCTCATTACCCACTGGGGTATGAGTGGGCCAGCAGTATTATTACTCTCCGCGTGGGGAGCACGAATATTAGCTGAAAAGGGTTACCACTTTCATGTTCTCGTGAATTGGTTAAATGACATGAAAGAAGCAGATTTAAGGGAAGAAATGGCTGCGACAACCCAACTACACGGGGCCAAAAAAGTACAGAACTTAAATCCTTTCCCTATTACAAACCGACTTTGGCATTTCTTACTAAATAAAGCAGAAATCCCAAGCGAAATTCGTTGGCACGAACTCGGGAAAAAGAACACGAATAAGCTCGTTAATATCCTCCTGAACGATCGCTACGAGGCAAAAGGCAAGACTACCTTCAAAGAAGAATTTGTCACTGCAGGAGGCCTTGCCATGACGAATATTGATATTCGCAACATGGAAAGCAAACGCGTTCCAGGTTTGCATTTCGCAGGAGAAATCTTAGACATTGATGGGATAACGGGTGGATTTAACTTCCAAGCCGCTTGGACCACTGGATTTATTGCTGGTAAAAATTGCTTGGATTAAAATTCCGCGTTCAAAGGAGTTCGTGGGAAAGGAATGACATCGCGGATGTTCGACATCCCCGTCACAAACATCACCATGCGTTCAAATCCAAGTCCGAATCCCGCATGTGGAACCGTACCGAACTTACGTGTATCCATATACCACCAAAGTTCTTCCGCCGGAATGTGGAATTCTTCGCATTTTTGAAGCAAAACATCGTAACGTTCTTCACGTTGTGAACCACCAACTATTTCACCGATTCCTGGGAACAATACATCCATCGCAGCAACAGTTTTTCCATCCTCATTCAAACGCATGTAGAATGCTTTGATTTTCGCCGGATAATCGGTTAAAATGACAGGACAGTTGAATTCTTTCTCAACCAAGTAACGCTCGTGTTCGCTTTGAAGGTCAATCCCCCACTCGACCGGATACTTGAATTTTTTCTTTTTATAATGGTTAGAATTCATCAAAACATCAATCGCATCAGTGTAGGTCAAACGTTTGAATGGATTTTCAATCACAAATTTCAAGCGTTCCAATAAACTCATCTCGTTGCGTTCATTTTGTGGCTTTTGCGCTTGTTCTTGTGCGTCGCGTTCACTTAAAAACTTCACGTCCTCCAAACAATTCGTCAAGATGTAGGAGCAAATGTATTTCAAGAAATCTTCGGTTAAGTCCATGTTGTCTGTCAGGTTATTGAAGGCAACTTCGGGCTCAATCATCCAAAACTCTGCAAGATGGCGTGATGTATTGGAATTTTCTGCTCTAAATGTAGGTCCAAAGGTATACACTTGTCCGAGCGCTGTCGCTGCTAATTCAGCTTCCAGTTGACCAGATACGGTCAAGTTTACGGCTTTCCCAAAGAAATCTTCTTTAAAGTCAACCGATCCGTCCTCGTTTAAAGGTGGGTTTTTCGCATCTAAGGTTGTCACACGAAACATCTCTCCAGCTCCCTCCGCATCAGAACCTGTGATAATCGGCGTATGCAAGTAATAAAATCCACGGTCGTTAAAAAATTGGTGGATCGCGTATGCCACAGCATGACGAATACGAAAGACTGCTCCGAATGTATTTGTTCTGAAACGCAAATGAGCTTGTTCACGCAAGAAGTCAAGGCTATGGCGTTTCGGTTGCATAACCGTTTTTTGCACCTCATCAGGATGGGCATCACCAAGTATTTCGATGTGTTCCACTTGTAATTCAACCTGTTGTCCAGCACCTTGAGATTCCACCAATTTTCCGGTAAGAGAAAGCGCAGAAGCCGTTGTAATTCTTTTTAAAATGGCCTCATCCCATTTTTCAAAATCAACCACAGCTTGAATATTAGCCATGCATGAGCCGTCATTCAATTGAATAAAACGGTTACTACGGAAGGCACGTACCCATCCTTTTACATTGATTTCCTCCCCTATTTTTAATGGTGAGTTTTCTGCTAAAATCTCGGAAATTCGGTATCTTTTCATGGTGGCAAAGTTAATTCATTTCATGAAAAAAGTTGATGTACAATGCTATTTCATAAAAGAAATTCCAAGCTTTTTGAGATCTTCCTCCGTTACGGTTGGGGGGAAATTTCCGGATTCCAGCTTTCTAATCACGAGTTCCGCTACTTTTTGAGCATCCTCCGATGTTTCAAAACCTAGGTTCCCCTGGGCACCTGGGATCGTTTGTTGGTCAATAATTCGTTTGCCATTTTCCATAATGTAATACCCCCATCCTTCCGGCTGAAGGTGTGTGAAAAAGGAAAACTTCGAACCTTGATTTTCCTCCTGTTTTTTTGGTATTTTAACTGGAGGTTCGCTTGAACTATTTTCTTTTATTTCGGTAGGAATTTTCTTTTTAACGGATGTTGTCGGTTGCTCGCATCCATAAATTAAAATAAGGAGCGAAAGCAAAGAAATTAATCGCATTTTACGAAGGTTTTTTCGGTCCGAATCCCATTGATTTCACATGAGAAGAGATAGGAACCGCTACTCCATGTTGAAACATCCAGTTGCACATTTTGCTGTGCTCCATCAATGGAATAACGTTTCTCACCGTTCAAACTAAAAATATGAATGTTTTTCATTTCGTGTTCGGACCTTACCGTCAAATCATTTTGCGCAGGATTGGGATATAGTTCGAGGGTTAATTCCTCTTGGATATCAAAGCCAGCCGTGCCGGAATATGCCCAAAAATCCTCCAAGAAGCC
>JBEEIV010000211.1:0-3869 GCA_041169645.1 Bacteroidota bacterium | reverse complement strand
CCGGCATAACTTTTTGCTTGAAGCGAACATTATCAATTTTCATAAAGTAGGTAGAATACAAATGTGGATCTTCCACTTTTGTCAGGGCAAAAATCCCACCAACTTGAGCCATTGCTTCGATTTGGAGTACTCCAGGAAATACTGGGTTCCCCGGAAAATGACCAGTGAATTGAGGTTCATTCATGGTGATATTCTTCACACCAACGATGCTGTTTTCTTGGATCTCGATGATTTTATCCACCATTAAAAATGGATAGCGGTGCGGTAAAATACGTTCGATGTCGTTGATGTCGTATACCGATTCTTTTGACAAATCGAAGTATTTACCTTGATTTTGTTGTTTTTTAATCTGCTCTTTCAAAACTTTAGCGAAACGAACATTTCCAGAATGACCTGGTCTTGCCGCTAAAATGTGTGCTTTGATTGGTTTTCCAACGAGTGCTAAGTCTCCTACTATATCAAGCAATTTATGCCGTGCAGGTTCATTTTCGTATTGTAATTTAGTGCTGTTTAGCACACCAATTCCATCGATGGAGATTTGCAATTTGTCTTTTCCTAGTAGTTTCGCTAAACGATCTAACTCCTCTTGACTGACATCTGGGCGGTCAACCAACACAATGGCATTATCTAAATCACCCCCTTTAATCAAGTTGTTGCTTGCTAAATACTCCAATTCTCTCAAGAAGACAAAGGTTCTGCAACGCGCAATTTCCGATTTAAAATCAGCGAGTTGATACATACTCGCGTGTTGCGTTCCAAGCACGGGAGATTTATAATCCACCATCACCGTCAAGCGGTAATTAATGTCTGGAATGGCTAAAAATTCAATTCCTTTTTCCAGGTCTTCCCAAGGAATGTTCTCATTTAATTCAAAATACTCGCGGTCTGCGGATTGATCCTCAAATCCAACACGTTCAATTTCATTGACAAAGAGAATGGAACTACCGTCCATAATGGGAATTTCCGGACCATTTAACTTAATCAAGGCATTATCTACTTGACAAGCATATAAAGCGGCAAGTACGTGTTCCGTTGTATAGACACGTGCGCCATTTTGTTCTAAAGTTGTTCCTCTGTCGGTTGCTACGACAAAATCGACATCCGCTTTGATGATCGGTTGATTTTCTAAATCAACACGTTGGAATTTGTAGCCATGATTATCGGCTGCTGGACAAATCTCCATGGTAACGGCTTCTCCCGTATGAAGTCCAACTCCATTAAAAACAATAGCTTCTTTTATCGTGCGTTGTTTTTCAGTCATTCATGTTATTTTTTGGTGAGTTCTTTTAATTGTTTTTCGAACTCATAGATTTTCGATAAGATGTAAGGTAATTTTCTAAATCCTAAATAGGATCGTTTAAAATCGTTGTGATTGATTGCAGGTGACCCCATCAAGGTATCTGCCTTTTTAATGGTAGATGGTATTCCGGATTGTGCCACAATTTTTGTATCGTCGGCGATGTGCAGGTGTCCCGCAATTCCCGTTTGACCACCAATCATCACATGTTTCCCAATTTTTGCTGACCCAGCAATACCCACTTGCGCAGCCATGGCGGTATGAGCATCCACGTCAACATTGTGCGCGATTTGACACAAGTTATCAATTTTCACTCCTTTTCGAATGAATGTAGAACCCATTGTTGCTCGGTCAATCGAACAGTTTGAGCCAATTTCGACGTCATCTTCTATGACGACATTTCCGATTTGTGGTATTTTTTGGTAGACACGATTTTCATCAGGTGCAAAGCCAAAGCCATCCGAGCCAATAACAGAACCGGAGTGAATGATGACATTACTTCCGACTTGACAATCGGCATAGATACTCACATTCGCGAACACAATGGTATTGTCGCCAATTTGAACATGGTCACCTAATACCACATGAGGATAGATTTGAACGTTGTTTCCAATCTTGACGTCTTTTCCGATGTATGCAAAGGCCCCGATGTAAGGATCGGCTCCAATTTGTGCTGATGCATGAATGAATGAAGGCTCTTCAATGCAAGGCTCCTTGCGGTTCATGCTGTTGTATAACGCGAGTAATTTCGCGAAACAAGCATAGGCATCCTCCACACGAATTAAGGTAAGCGAAGAAGGAAGGGGTTTGCTCGGAATAAAGGATTTGTTCACGATGCAAATACTGGAACCAGTGGTGTAAATGAATTCTTCGTATTTTGGATTCGATAGAAAACTCAAGGATCCGTTCGAACCTTCTTCAATTTTTGCAAGACCTTGAACGGTGGCCGATGTATTCCCATCAACTTCTCCCTGTAAAAGGCCTGCTATTTGTTCGGCTGTAAATTCCATTAATCAAAGTTACTAAAAGCTAAGACGGAGAAACGGAGTCTAAAGTCAATTTATTAACAATAAAAAGTACATTTTTGTTAGAAATCGATTGGTTCCGTTTTCATTTCATATACTTTGATTTTGTCTTTGAACCAAATGCATTGCACGAATATGTTTTCCTTCGCATTTCGATTTGATTTGAAAACGATGCATTGAACAGGCTTGGGATGCTGAGTTAACTGTGAGTCACCAAAAGAAAATTGACCGAATTTTCGAATGAGTTGATTCAATTGTTTGTCGGAAGATACCCCCACTTTTTTCATTTTCTCTTGAAAAACTTGGGAGGAGTCCATGTAAAATAAAAACTCATTTTTCGGAAAAAATAGGATTTTACCTAGGGTAGAATTACTTGAACTACTTGGTGAAATCTGAGCAGCATTTTTCGGTGAAAAAATAATTTCTGTTACGAAACTTTCATCTCCCATGGTCATGAAGCAATGCTTTTTACTTCCATTTGGAGTTTGATAATCAATTCGGTATACTTTATCTAATCCTTGTTTTTTGCTCTTTCCAAAATCGACATCTCCATCTTGGATGGTTTTCAGGAATTGGGATTCTTTGAATCCTTGTTTTTTGATTTGAGCCAGGTTGGACGAGTCAATGACGATCATTCGGTTGAACAGATTGTCTTTCACTCGATTGGAAGGGAACCAACTACAACCTTTGTTATCGAACATGAATACGACCATGATGGTTCCAATGATAAATCCGATCCCGTAGTATTTTAATCTTCTTAAAAAATCTTTCATGGCATAAAAAAAGGGAGCGAACTCCCTTTTGAATTACATTAATGAATTTAGTTTCTCTTCAAGTATTGCTTTCGGAACTGCACCTACTGATTTGTCAACAACCTCACCGTTTTTGATAAATAATACCGTTGGGATGCTGCGGACACCAAATTGAGCAGAAACACCTGAGTTTAGGTCAACGTTTACCTTACCAATAAGCGCTTTTCCTTCGTATTCATGTGCCATTTCTTCAATTACTGGACCAATCATGCGGCAAGGACCACACCACTCAGCCCAAAAATCAACAACAACTGGTTTATCCGACTTCATGACTAATTCGTCAAAGTTCGCATCTGTGATTTCTAATGCCATTTTATTCTTTTTTAAGTATTTAATTTTCTTAATTCGGACGTAAAATTAATTCAATTTATCTAATGAGGTGTCAGAGAAAAAAGATTTCTCATCAAATTAGTTCTTTTCAGTTAATTCCAACGCTAAATACTTCGCAGTAAAGGAAGTTTCTTGTACTTTTTTGACCATCTGTTCGGGTGTTCCCGAAAATAAGATGTTACCACCTCGAAATCCACCTTCTGGTCCTAAATCGATGATGTGATCTGCGATTTTGATGATGTCCATGTTGTGTTCAATCACCAAAACAGTATTTCCTTCATCTACCAAGCGTTGTAGGACATCAAGAAGCATGCGTATATCTTCGAAGTGTAGTCCGGTGGATGGTTCATCTAAGATGTAAATGGTTTTTCCCGTGGCCTTTTTTGCGAGTTCTGTAGCGAGCTT
>JBEEIV010000210.1:0-5735 GCA_041169645.1 Bacteroidota bacterium | reverse complement strand
TAAAATGTTTACGCAGGGACAGCGAACACGCATGAGGACGGCATTGCAAGCAACCAATACCGGTCGTGCAAACTTATGGACAACGGCTAATTTAAATGCGGTTGGTGCCACTGGGGTACTTTATTTGTGCAAAGCGGATTTCACTGCGGATAAAACAACCATTTGTACGGGAGATGAAATTACCTTAACAGATGACTCTTATAATGCGGTAACTAGCTGGTCATGGTCTGTCACACCATCTTCTGGTTGGACGTACACGAACGGAACCTCTGCGACTAGTCAAAATCCATCCTTAACATTTACTAATCCTGGTCTCTACAGTGTTCAATTGACTGCTTCGGATGGAACAGTAACTGATTCGGAAACAAAAACGAACTTCATTCATGTATTGAATACCGGAGCTTCACTGCCATTCTGGGAAGGATTTGAAAATTACTCCAATTTGACGAATTCCGGAGTTTGGGATGTCGTCAACTCTGCTACCAACAATACTTGGGCATTAGAAACAACAACTGGATATTCTGGAGCGAAATGCGCTAAAGTCATGAATTTTGGTCAAGGAACATCCAATGTTGATGATTTAATTTCTCCTCAAATTGATTTGTCCACTATTCCATCTACAGGAACGGTTACCTTGAGTTTTCGATATGCATACCGCAAAGTACTGACATCGGATTATGAATTCTTAAAGGTGTTTATTTCTGGCGATTGTGGAACAGATTGGATTCAACGCAAAACCATTCAAGGGAATCAACTCTCTTCACTTACTTCGAGTTCGTCCTGGAAGCCAAGCGCACAAGCGGATTGGGTTACTGTTCACATGACCAATGTTACGGCCACTTACTTTACGGATAAATTCCGAGTGCTCTTCCGATTTGAAGGAGAAGGAGGGAACAACATTTACTTAGACGATATTAATTTATACAGTGGAAGTCCGTCTAATGAAATCGTTACAGGAATTACTGAACTTTCGTTGATCTCACACTTGGAGTTATATCCTAATCCTGCGGAAGATGAGCTCAATCTTTCTTTTGACTTACCAAATGCGGATGATTTGAATGTGTCAATCATCGATTTATCTGGGAAGAAAATACAAAAACATTTGGTGAAAGGAAAAGAAGGTAAAAACCTTGTGATGATGAATACCCAAGAATTGGCAGCAGGTATGTATCAGCTAGTTATTTCTGGTTCTGCAGGTCAAAAATCCCTGCCATTTATTGTGAAGTAATTACATCGATTCAAAATAATTAAATAGGATAATCATTTTCGATTGTCCTATTTTTTTTGCAATTTCTTCTCGTGGAGTTTCCTTTAATTTCTTGATGGATTTATACTCCTTGAGTAGGGTTGTCCATGTTTTTTCTCCAATACCTTTAATTTCGGATAATTCGGTGTTGAAAGAATTTTTACTCCGTTTATTACGGTGATGTGTGATGCCGAATCTGTGGGCTTCATCGCGCATGTGCTGAACCAGTTTTAGTCATTTTGAACGTCGGTCTAATAATATTGTTTTGGAATGATTCGGGCGAAACAATTCCTCCATACGCTTCGCTAAGCCGAAGACAGGAACTTGGTCTGCAATGCCTAATGCTTCGATTGATTCCATCGCAGCGCTAAGCTGACCTTTCCCTCCATCAATAATAATAAGGTTTGGCAGGGATTGCCCTTCCGTGATTAATCGATGGTACCTGCGAAAAACAACTTCCTTCATGGTGCTAAAATCATCTGGACCAATGACCGTTTTAACGTTGAAATGTCGATAGTCTGCTTTACTTGGGACACCGCTTTTAAATACAACACAAGCCGATACTGCATTTGTGCCTTGTAAGTTGGAATTGTCAAAACATTCGATGTGCTTTGGCAAGGCAGATAGATTTAAGGCTTGCTGTAATTCGACTAGCGCATCAGAACCACCATGTTCTGAGACCTTATTTATCTCCCGTTTTTTTAGCTGAAGTCGGTAATGTTTGACATTGTTTTCAGAAAGTTCAACGAGCTTTTTTTTATCACCTTTTTGCGGACAATGAAAATGAAATTCGGGAAATAGTTGATCCATTCGCTCACTTACCAATACTTCTTTGGACGCGCTTTCAAAATTGGATCGTAATTGAGGAAGCACATACGAGAATACATGCGTTTTATTTTCGGTTAATTTCAATGCCACATGCGAAGTATAGGTATGAACTATGGCACCCTCTCGAATGACCAAGTAATTGAAAAATAAAGAATCAGCATCCGCCTCATAGGTTAATACATCCACCTCTTGTACTGTTGGTGAGACAATCATGGATTTTGATTGATATTTCTCTATTTGACCTAAAATCTCTTTGATTTTTTGAGCTTCTTCAAAAGCATATTTTGCGGCAAACTCGTGCATTTGTTTTTTCAAATCCAAACTCAATGCATGCGTTTTTCCTTGCAACAATAATTCAATGGAAGCAATCATCCGGTCGTATGCTTCTTTAGAGTGCTTTCCGACGCAAGGAGCCAGGCATTTCCCAATGTGGTATTCTAAACAGACTTTATACTTACCCTCGTCAATTTTTGATGAACTTAAATCCAATTGACACGTGCGTAAGGTAAAAAGTTCCCGAATCAATTGCAGCAATGTATGCATTACCCTTCCATTTGGATAAGGACCAAAATACCGCGATCCGTCTTTAATTTTTTTACGCGTACTGAATATTCTTGGGTAAGGTTCATTTTTAATCACAATCCAAGGATACGTTTTATCATCTTTCAATAAAATATTGTACCTCGGACGGTATGATTTAATCAAATTGTTTTCTAGAAGTAAGGCATCTAATTCAGAACTAACAACGGTGAATTTTACGTCGGCAATGTTTTGAACTAATGCCCGAGTTTTTCCATCAGTAATGGTAGCTTTGAAGTAAGAATGTACCCGTTTATGTAAATTTTTTGCTTTGCCCACATAAATGATTTCACCTTGTTTATTGAAGAACTGATACACACCTGCATCAGAAGGAAGCACCGTTATTTTCTCTAAAACAAGTTCCGAATGTGTAGCCATGAGATAAAATTAAGCACAATGTTTCAGATGAACACGAGCAATGTTATCTTTGTTCTATGTTAGACGAATTCATTCGAAAGTCATTGCAAGAAGATATAGGGGATGGTGATCATTCTACGCTTGCATGTATTCCCGTTGATGCTACGGGGAAAGCTAAATTGCTAGTGAAAGAACCAGGAATTTTAGCAGGTGTAGAAGTCGCGAAGCGCATCTATGAACTATTTGACCCAACACTTCAGGTGCAGTTTAACAAAAGAGATGGTGATCATATTCAAAAAGGAGATATCGTGTTTGAAGTTAGCGGTTCCTCACGTAGTATTTTAAGTTCGGAAAGATTAGTATTGAACTGCATGCAGCGGATGAGTGGAATAGCAACGCAAACTGCAAGCATATTGAGTATTATTCAAGGGTGTTCAACCAAAATTTTAGATACCCGGAAAACAACTCCAGGTATGCGCTTTCTTGAAAAATGGGCGGTTAAAATTGGTGGGGGAGAAAACCATCGATTTGGTTTGTACGATATGGTGATGTTAAAGGATAATCACGTCGATTATGCAGGAGGAATCAAAGCTGCCATCGAAAAAACACAACGGTATTTAAAGGAAAACAATAAAAACCTGAAAATAGAAATTGAGGTACGTTCCATCGAGGAGTTAAAAGAGGTTTTGGAAACGAAAGGCGTGGACCGTATTATGTTAGATAATTTTTCTCCTGAATTATTGAGAGAAGCCCTTGATTTGATTCCACCGAGCTATGAAACAGAAGCCTCTGGCGGCATAACCATCGAAAACATTCGTCCCTATGCCGAGACCGGAGTTCAATTTATTTCCATAGGCGCATTAACACATTCTGTAAAAAGCCTTGACCTCAGTTTAAAAGCGCAATTCTAGTTGTCAGAACGTATACTGCAGGTAGTAATGACAAGATTCTCGTGCTGTATTGTGTCAATCAAAACGTTTGTCCATCCTTGATCTGTGAGCATTTTTCCCTTAAAAACAGTGCCTTCTTTCGTTTCGATGAGGAGTTCAGTTTTAAAATCGATGCCCGTTCTAGGATTTAATTTAAACATGGCCTCCTTCATTGTCCAGATTTTTGTTAAATCCAATTGCTGATGTTTGCCGATGAAAATATGTTCGCTTTCATTCAGGAAGCGCGATGAAATACGTTCAATCCGTCCATCTATTTCCTCGATATCCAATCCCATTTCACCTTCACCATAAGCTATTGCGCAGTAATTTTTTGAATGACTGATGGAAAGTGCCATGCCTAATTCGGGAGCTAGAAATGGGCGACCTGATTTTTCGTAATAAATGGGCGAGGGGATTCCTGCGAGCGTCCGTAACTTCCGAATAGTCAGAAATTCTACGCTTCGTTTTTCATTTGTGAATTGATTCCATTCATCTTGTTCGTTAGCGATCAAGTATTCATTTAACGCAGCATCCGAAGAATTCTTTTTTTGGAATAAAATGGATACAGCTTGATTTGGAAAATGAATCGAATGAATTTCAGCAGACATTTATCGATAAGTTAACAGTTTGTTTATCTATTTATTGCAAAGTTGCGGAATTAATTTGAATTACTTTTTTTTCAAATTTGTAGGGAAATCAATATGGATTTTTCTATATTTACAATCTTTATAAAACGAGATATAGTAAAATTTATACGCATTCATATGGTGGGTAAACTAAAGTTGTTGGCACTAAGTGTTTTGTTCGCAAGCACTTATGCATTTTCTCAATCGGGTCTTGGTACCTTGAAAGGAACAATTAAAGATGAATCAACAGGTCAAGGAATTGAGCTTTGTAAAGTCTTATTGAAACAAGGTGAATCAATAAAAAGTGGTGCGTCAACGGATGCATCTGGAAAATTCCAAATAAATGGTATTCCTCCAGGGACATATGATTTGCATTTTTCAAATGCTATTTCTGGATATAACATGTCCGTAATGACAGGTGTATCCATTTCACCTGACCGTATTACCTTCTTGGATAATTTAACCTTGTCAAAAAAGGTAAAGGATGAGCAAGAAGTAAAAGTAGTGGTGTACAAAGTGCCATTAATTGATAAAAATGGGGGTGCTTCTGGTGCTACTGTTACGCGAGAAGACATCAACCGCATGCCCGTTCGTTCGGCAGAAGGCGTAGCTCGTTCGGTAGGTGGGGTTAACTCAAATGAAGGATCAGGAGCAATTTCTGTTCGTGGTTCCCGTTCCGACGGTACATACTATTACATTGATGGAATCAAAGTTCGTGGATCTGCTAACATTCCTAAATCTGCATTAGAGGAAGTTTCCGTAATTACAGGGGGTGTTCCAGCTAACTATGGTGACGTAACAGGTGGTATCATCTCCATTACTACAAGAGGTCCATCTGCTGTGTATTTTGGGTCAATTGAGGCTGTTTCATCTGGATTGTATTTTAAAGGTGCTGATCCGGACGGATATGATGGAAAAGTTTTCGGTTTAGATAAATATGGATACAACCTAGTAGAAGGAATGTTGTCCGGACCGCTTTGGATGCAACGTGATTCCACAGGAAAGAAAACGAAACCAAGATTAGGATTTTTGATTTCTGCGAATATGACAGATCAATTAGATGGTCGTCCATTGGCAGGTGGTGGATACCGCATTAAAAAAGATGTGCGTGACGAATTATTAGCGAATCCTTTAAGACCAAATTCAACAGGATTTGGAACCTTTAACAAT
>JBEEIV010000209.1:0-2550 GCA_041169645.1 Bacteroidota bacterium | reverse complement strand
ATCCCACCAAGTAAAGCGCCAATCGTATACCAAAATGTAGAGGTTGGAACGCCAGTGATTATTCGAAATTAAGCAGATAAACGAACAAGAAAATTTTATTCCTCTGTTGTCGCTTTTTTGGATTTTCGGTACGTATAGCTATCGTAAATGAAGCGTTTCGCGAAACGTACTTGTTTGTCTGAATTAATCAGTTTTTTGTAGACATTCGCATTGACACCGAAGTATTCATAAGTGGAACCATCCGTGAACGTAATTTCCAAAAGTAGTCCTTTGTGTTTGTAATCAGCAATGCCACATTCGTTAATGGTAGCCGTGTATTCTGCTAAATTTGCTGCTTTGGTTTCAGGTGCAATACTCACCAAGAAATGATAGCCATCGGTTACTTGTCGACCCATGATTGCAGCTTCTTCTTTCAAAGGATCTCCGTCTTGAAATTTATCGGGATGCCACTGTTTTACTAGTTTGCGGTAGGTTAATTTTAATTCAGCAAGATCGATTTGATTTTCAATCTGAAATAATTTCTTGTATTCGTTGATGCGTTTCATAAGCCAAAGTGTCGAACTGAATCATGCAGCGATGCAGATCCTTTGTTCAATTAATGCGCGAAGATATGGATACATTTCGAAGGGAACTATTTTTTCTTGGTTTCGGCGTTTAATTATACTGAAACTAGTTCCTGAGGATGCATGCATAGAATGATGGAATGAGCTGAAAATTGACTCCGTTTTAATCGGTTGAATTATTCCGCCACCTCATCTCCTGGCAACTCAATGCGAAGAAAGGTGCCATCACCTTTGGTAATCTTACAACGAATGATATCACCATCCTCTTCCAGTTCCATTTTAACAGGATTATTACACGGAAGTTGCGTCCATTCGTCCCGCATGAAGGAAATGTGGTCTTTGGAAAAAGTAAGGATCCCATACCATGGAATTTCGAAATACGAAGTAATTTCATTTTCAATCACCGAATCCGTTTGAAAGGAATAAATTTTTGTTTGACCATTTTGTTTGATCACGGCAATTGGAACATCACTGGGATAAACCAAAATCTCCTCTGCCTGAAATTTTCCATCTGGTTTTAGGTAATGAAAGTTCGGATCTGGCAGGTTGTCCTGAGCTTCCTCATTCCAGACTAAAAAGTTTTGGTATTGGATGTAACGGTACACTTGCTTTTGGTTTTCTTTTACTGGAGCCAGAATTCCACCATAAAAAGGAACGAAGGAGGTTCCTTCAAAAATTACTTCGTGTGTTTCCACTTGTCCGCTTCCATCGATCTGATGATGCCACTTTTGGTTTCCTTTGATGCTTAAGTAATGTCCTTCATTCAAAAGGTAGATTGAATCTGCTTCAGAAATGGAAATTCTTACGGGTACCCATCCTTTGGTACGAATCATATCCAAATTAAAAATCACCCATTCTCGGTCATTTTTACCAATCCATGTACTGCTGTTTTCTTCTTGAAATGAAATGGACGTGTTGCTATTTTGATACACCATTTTTTCATGAATTACCTGCTGGGAGCATTCTCCTAAAGCATGAAGGATGTTTGTCTCAGGTTCAATCAATAAATAAAAGGATGAGCAAAAACAATTTACTGGAACTTCCGTGGCAAAAAGCGATTGGTCTTGAGCCGAAAGTTCCATGAGTACTTCGGTGGATTCTGAAATGCCTGCTTTTTTAATCAATTGCTCTAGGTCCTGACTAAAACCGAAAAGCGGTAGGAAAAAGTTAAAAGAAAGGTGTGTTTTTTCATGATACTAATTTCGGATAAATTTTTGAATGTACGTTCGATACTTACTTGACATCATACATCATGACCGTCACAAATCCACTCGGTGTTTCAACAAGGAGTTTTATTTCACCTGAATTAAAAGGTATGAAATTGATTTTACTTCCTTTTTCGGTTTTTTCAAATGCTGTCCACTCCTCAAAAGAGTCGAGGATGAAAAAATGTAGGTCTTCTTCAAAAGAAAGTTCGATGCTGACCTTTTCCTTTATTCTCAATATCCGCGACTTCGGAGCGTTCAATATGCGGAATGAAAATTCATGGTCATACATTTCGGGCAAGTTGAATGCTTTTTTTGTTTTAACTTGATCGAGTAATTCCTCAGCAGTGATCCAACCGTAAGAGAAGAAATTTGGTTTAACGCGGGGTAATCGTTCGAATTCTTCCAAGCTGACGTTTTGCACCAGAAAGTTTTGATATGGAATTTCAGATAGGTGGGTGAAGATGCTGTGTTTTGGATCGACATTAAACCAAGTTTCATCAAACGCTTTGGTCGTTTTAAGTTTTCCTCGGCTATCTCGGGAGCTTTCCCCTTGTCCCCATGTTGCATCGAAAATCCTCCATGAACCATCAATTTTCACTACATTCCATGCATGGTTAGATTCATCAAAAGAATCACCTTCATCATACCCATATCCCTTCGCATACCCCGTGACGGTAATGACTTCAATTCCGGTTTTGACAGCAATTTCTGTGAATAAATCCGCAAATCCGGCGCAAACAGCAACACGTGTTTGTAATACGTTTTCGGCTGAATTATCT
>JBEEIV010000208.1:0-9311 GCA_041169645.1 Bacteroidota bacterium | reverse complement strand
ATCCTCACGAACGATTAATTTCGTAAAAAGCTGTATTGCTTCCTCATTTCCCAATTGAGAAAAGGTATTCAATGAGATTTTTACTTCATACCCAACTCCTGCGCATTCGATGACGAGGTCTGTTGGATTTTTTTCAATTAAGCGCCCATTGAGTCTTCCTATCATTTCTCGTTGTTTTGAGCGTCGATTACCGCAATTTTAATCATGTTATTAATTTCCCTAACTGATGCACCTAATTGCAAAATGTGAATAGATTTTCTCAAACCGATGAGAATAGGACCAATCGCGTCCACTTCGTTCATTTGTTGCAATAATTTATAGGCAATATTTCCTGAGGACAAATTTGGAAAAATCAAAGTATTTACCTCTTTATTTGCCAGCGTAGAGAATGGAAACTTTTCATTCATCAATTCTCCATTGAGCGCGAAGTTTGCCTGCATTTCACCGTCAACAATTAAGTTAGGGTGAGTTTCGTGCAATATTTCTGCTGCTTTGGACATTTTTTCCGGGTCTGGACCAGGGGATGATCCGAAGTTCGAATAACTCAATAAAGCGATTCTTGGAGTCATTTTTAAACGGCGAATCATTTTGGCCACATTCACGGTAATTTCAGCGATTTGTTCCGCACTTGGATTCAAATTCACCGTTGTATCCGCAAGGAAAAGAGGTCCGCGTTTTGTGTTTAGAATATACATTCCAGCAACAACATTCACATCTTTTTGCATACCAATCGTTCGAATGGCTGGTCTAACGGATGAACGATAACTACGTGTAATACCGGTAATCATTGCATCTGCATCGCCTTGGTCCACCATCATGGCGCCAAAATAATTTCGCTCCCGCATCAAGGAAATGGACTCGAATTCCGTCATCCCTTTACGCTTGCGTTTTTCAAAAAACATTGAACCATAAGCAATGCGTCGTTTTTCCTCCTCATCTGACTTACAATCGATGATTTGAACTTCAGGTAATTCAATGCCATATTCAGCCATTAAATCATGGATTTTTTGCTTGCGGCCTAATAAAATTGGAATAGCAACACCCTCTTCGAAAGCTTGTTGTGCCGCTTTTAGGATTTTAATGTTATCTCCTTCCGGAAACACCACCGTTTTTGGATTTCCTTGTGCTTTGGTGGTGATGTTTCTTAATAATTTATTGTCTAAGCCGAGGCGGCTTTTTAGTTGATTTTCGTAATCTTCCCAGTTTTGGATAGGAAACTGAGCTACACCTGAATCCATTGCAGCGCGAGCTACAGCAGGAGCCACGTAATAGATCAACCTAGGATCCAATGGTTTTGGGATAATTTGTTCACGACCAAATGAAATATTTTTCCCTCCATACGCTTCAATCACTTCTTCGGGAATGGTTTCTTTGGCTAAAGATGCAATGGCTTTCACTGCAGCTAATTTCATTTCTTCATTAATGGTTGTTGCACGAACATCCAAAGCGCCTCTAAATATGTATGGAAAACCGAGTACATTATTCACTTGGTTAGGATGATCAGATCTTCCGGTAGCCATGATGATGTCCTTTCGAACAGACATCGCCTCTTTGTAAGAGATTTCTGGTTCAGGATTTGCCAGTGCAAAAACGATCGGGTCCTTTGCCATACTTGCGATCATTTCTTTCGAAACGAGTCCTGCCTTGGACAATCCTAAGAAAACATCCGCATTTTTGAACGATGCTTCGAAAGGAATGTCTTTTGGATGCGTCGCATAAAATGCTTTCATCTCGTCAAGGTCAGTTCTACCTTTATGAATTAATCCTTTGGAGTCGTATAAGTATAGGTTTTCTAATTGAACACCGAGTGAGTGATACAAGCGTGCGCAAGAAATGGCAGCTGCACCAGCACCGGAAACGACAATTTTCACTTTTGAAATTTTCTTTTTGGCTAATTCCAAAGCATTCAAGAGCGCAGCGGAACTAATAATCGCTGTTCCATGTTGGTCATCATGCATGATTGGAATATCCAATTCTTCTTTGAGCCTTCGTTCGATTTCAAACGCTTCAGGAGCTTTAATATCTTCGAGATTGATTCCACCAAAAGTTGGGGAGATGGCCTTAACGGTCTGAATAAAAAGTTCGGGATCTTTGGCATCAATTTCAATGTCAAACACGTCGATATCTGCGAATATTTTAAAGAGAAGGCCTTTTCCTTCCATGACCGGTTTGGATGCTTCAGGACCAATATCTCCTAAGCCCAATACGGCAGTTCCGTTGGTTATAACTGCTACTAAATTGGCTTTACTTGTATATTTATAAACATCTGACTTATTTTCAGCGATTTTTAGACAAGGTTCTGCAACGCCCGGAGAGTAGGCAAGTGACAAATCACGTTGAGATGCATAAGGTTTGGTCGGAACTACTTCAATCTTTCCGGGTTTTCCGGAAGAATGGTAATCCAAGGCATCTTGTTTTCTGATTTTCGACATTCCAATATTTTAGGGGAACAAATATACGAAAACGAGCCGAATAGCTAAAACAAAAATCCTCCAAAGTAATCGTTTGCACAATCGCTTCGGAGGATTTATTCTTTATGGGTCCTATTAAAGACCGAGAAGTACCTCTAGGGGATCTTTCGATCCAAAGATCATTCGTTCTGGGTGTTCTAACATTTCTTTCACTTTCACCAAAAATCCAACAGATTCTTTGCCGTCGATGATGCGGTGATCGTAAGATAAAGCCACATACATGATTGGACGAATTTCCACTTTCCCATTGATGGCAACAGGTCGTTCTACAACATTGTGCATGCCAAGAATAGCAGATTGTGGAGGATTGATGATTGGTGTGGATAACATCGATCCGAAAACCCCACCGTTTGTAATGGTAAAAGTACCACCAGTCATATCTTCCGGAGTGATTTTTCCATCCCGTGCTTTAATGGCAAGGCGTTTAATTTCGCGCTCGATTTCTGCCAGTGACATTTGCTCGGCATTTCGAACAACCGGAACCATCAGTCCTTTCGGTGAGGAAACGGCAATACCGATATCGGCATAATCATGAAAAATCATTTCATTTTCACTGATTTGAGCGTTTACGGCTGGATAAAGGTGTAACGCTTCAGTCACTGCTTTTGTGAAAAAGGACATAAATCCTAAATTCACTTCGTGGTGTTTGGCAAAGGCATCCTTGTATTTTGCGCGTAAGTCCATGATTGGTTTCATGTCCACTTCGTTGAACGTGGTCAACATCGCTGTTTCGTTTTTAACGGAAACGAGTCGTTCCGCAATTTTACGACGTAACATGGACATTTTTTCACGGCTTTGGTTACGTGATCCGCCCCATGCTTTTGCAGAATCTGTTGAGAATCCGGCGGACATCGCCTCAATTACATCTTGTTTGGTGATGCGCCCGTCTTTTCCACTCGCCTTTACTTGATTGCTAGAAACATTGTTTTCTTTCATCAATTTTGCCGCTGCAGGTGAAGCTGAGCCGGCTGCGTAGGAATCTGATTTTATGGGATCAGGATTAGGAACAGGAGTAGTTTTTTCTTCTTTTGCGGCAACAGGCGCTGCTACTTCAACCGGTTTTGCGGCAGGAGTACTTCCCGCTGGACGTGCGGCAGATGTGTCGATTAAACAGACTACTTGTCCGACTTTGACTACATCACCTTCGGCAGCTTTCAGTGTTATGATGCCACTTTCCTCCGCCGGAAGTTCAAGGGTAGCTTTATCGGAGTCGACTTCAGCAATTGCTTGATCTTTTTCCACATAATCTCCATCGGAAACCAACCATGTAGCAATTTCTACTTCGGATATCGATTCGCCCGGACTTGGGACTTTCATTTCTAAAACAGCCATTCTTTTTCTTTTAAATTCTTAATTTATTTTGCGAAAGCAAAGATGTCTTTATACAATTTTGCTAAACGAATTTCATGTAGTTTTTTGGATCCTTCAGCAGAAGCTGCGGAGGCTGAACGGCAAATTCCTTGTATTGGAAGATGTCTCATGCTCATTGCGATGTGTGTCCATGCGCCCATATTTGCAGGTTCTTCTTGTGCCCACAAGATGTTTTTAGCCTTGTATTTTGTTAGAATCGCATCAATTTGCTTTTGAGGCAAAGGATATAATTGTTCAATGCGAACAAAGGCCATATTCTTTACGCCAAGTTCTTCCGCTTTTACCTTCATTTCGTAGTAAAACTTACCGCTACAAAGGACAACCGTATCAATTGATTTCGCAATCGCTGTTGGGTCATCTAACACTTCTTGAAAAGAGCCTGTTGCCAATTCTGAAAGACTCGAAGTAGCTGCCGGGTAGCGCAATAACATTTTCGGGGAAAAAACAACGAGTGGTTTACGGAAATCACGTTTCACTTGTCTTCGTAATAAATGGAAATGATTTGCTGGTGTGGATGTATTTACGACTTGCATATTCAAGTCAGCACATTGTTGTAAGAATCGTTCCATTCGTCCTGAAGAGTGTTCCGCACCCTGTCCTTCATATCCATGAGGAAGAAGCATCACCAAGCCACTTTGGGTTGCCCATTTGTCTTCTCCGGCCGAAATAAATTGATCAACCATGATTTGAGCACCGTTGAAAAAATCTCCAAATTGCGCTTCCCAAATGGTTAATGAGTTCGGTGTTGCCAAGGAATACCCATATTCAAATCCAAGTACTCCATATTCTGATAGAAGGGAATTGTAAATGGAAAAATTGGCTTGTTGCTCTGAAAGCAAGTTCAACGTTTCAATTTCTTCTTCTGTATCTTCGGTTTTCACAACGGCATGGCGGTGGGAAAAGGTTCCCCGTTCAACGTCTTGTCCAGAGATTCGAACTGGATGTCCTTCGGTCAACAATGTTGCATAGGCTAACATCTCCGCAGATCCCCAGTCTAACTTATCTTCTTTAAATGCATTTAAGCGGTCCTCGAATATTTTGGCGATTTTCCGGAAGTATTTTTTGCCTTCTGGCAGGGTAGATAATTTTACGCCAAGATCCATTAATTTCTTTTGATCCAGTCCCGTTTTTGGTGACGCATCAAAATCCTTTTGAGTACCATGTCGGTATTTCTCCCACGTTAAACTGAGAAAATCGTATACCAAGGCTTTTTCGTTTTTTCTTGAAGCGGAAAATTCGTCTTCTAGGTATTGTTGGTATTCGTCTTCTATACCTTTTGCTTCATCACGAGATAAGATGGCTTCTCTTTCGAGTTGCTGTAAGTAAATGTCCTTTGGATTCGGATGTTTCGCAATGATATTGTAGAGTTTTGGCTGCGTAAATTTAGGTTCATCTCCTTCGTTATGACCATACTTACGGTAACACAATAAATCGATAAAGATGTCTCGGTGAAATTGCTGTCTGTATTCCATCGCAATTTCGATGGTCTGTACAACTGCTTCAATGTCGTCGCCATTTACATGAAAAACTGGACACAAGGTTGTTTTCGCGACATCTGTACAATAAGTGGATGATCGGGCGTCTAGGTAATTGGTCGTAAATCCTACTTGGTTATTTACCACAATGTGAATGGTTCCGCCTGCACGGTATCCATCAAGCTGTGCCATTTGAATGGTTTCGTAAACGATTCCTTGTCCAGCAACGGCAGCATCACCATGAATTAGAACGGGACAAACTTTGCTTTCATCGTGAAAAACTTGATCGATTTTCGCACGTGCAATTCCTTCTACGACCGTGTTTACTGCTTCTAAGTGTGATGGATTAGGCGCAAGTGTTAATCCAATTTCTTTTTCGCCATTTAATTTTACGTGTGATGTAAATCCTTGATGGTATTTAACGTCGCCATCAAAATAGCCGTCGAAATCAAATTGTTTTCCCTCGAATTCGGAGAAAATGTCGCGGGGACGTTTTTCAAAAATATTTGTCAGGGTATTCAGTCGGCCTCTGTGAGCCATTCCCATTACGAAATATTCGACCCCCAGAGCTGATCCTTTTTGAACAAGTGTATCTAACGCTGGTATTAAGGCTTCACCACCTTCGATGGAAAAACGTTTTTGTCCAACGAATTTCTTTCCGAGAAAAGCTTCGAATCCTGACGCTTGATTTAATTTTTTAAAGATTTGAATTTTGCGGTTTTTATCAAAACTTGGACGGTTGTTTAACTCAATTTTGTTTCGAAACCAATCGATGCGTTCCGGATCCCGCATATAGATATACTCGATACCAATTGCTTGACAATAGGTTAATTCCAAGTGAGCAATGATGTCGCTTAGCTTAGCCGCACCAATACCAATTTCTTCTCCAGCTTGAAACACTTCATTTAAATCGGCCTCGCTCAATCCGAAATGCTCGATTTCAAGCGTAGGGGCATATTTTCTTCGTTCCCTTACTGGATTCGTTTTTGTGAACAGGTGTCCACGTGTGCGGTACCCGTTGATCAAGTTCAATACTTTAAATTCTTTCACATAATTTTCAGGAATGGCTCCTTTTCCTTCAAAATTTGTCTGAGCGAATTCGAATCCCTCAAAAAATTTACTCCAACTTAAATCTACATTTTCTGGGTTTTGACGATATTGATCGTACAAATATTCGATGGCATTAACATCGGCGTTTCCCACATATGAAATTTTATCCATGCGCTTCATTCCTTTAATTGCTTGACAAAGTTAGGAATTTGAGTGCGAAATGAAGGAATTGTTAAGGGAGGATTAAGGACTATAAAATTCATTTTTGAGTCTGTGTATAGGAACATTCACATGTTTCAACATACAACTAAAACCCTTTGCAGACAAGCTTATAGGGATAATGTTGCCTTGGGTTTTTATGAAAAAACATCGATGTAGTGTTTGAAGTCCGACATACAAATAATGTATACTACGCAAAAAAAATGCGTAGTATAAATGAAAAGTTTAGTCAACAAAAAAGGCTCCCGAGGGAGCCTTTTCAGTATTTTTCAGAAAACTACTTTTTGACAAATCGTTTTGTAGCAATGAAATCACTTGAAATGATTCTTAACTGATACATTCCTTGGGATAACGATTGAGTATTCAACTTCATGACTAATCCTGGATTAGCAGGAATTACTTGAATCACTTTACCACTGATATCCAATATTTCAATTGATTTTACTTCTGCTTCGATGTTTTGCAAGTCAATGAACAGTTCTTGATCCGTTGGATTCGGATAGACATTGATTGCCTCCAGTGGATTTTCGGTTAATCCAGCGGAGGAAGTTATGTTGATGGTATAATCTTCTACTTCTCCAAAGGTACTTTCACCACATGGGTCAATCGCACCGTCAACAGAATAAGAAATACGAACACGCATTTTGACATTTCCTGTAACCGCAGATGTTGGAACGGTGAAATTAAAGACGTTTGACCAGCCAGATGCAACAAGTACATAAGCAACTTGTTCTCCTGGATCACTGAAACTATTGTTATTGTTAAAGTCAATCCAAGCAGCAACTTCGTCATCGGTATATGCTTGGAAGGTTTGTCCAAGTACCCCTGGAAGAATGGTCAAACTATAAGTAGAACCCTTCGTAAGCGAGGTATTGATATTGCTATAGTTACCATAACCACCACTTGAACAGCTTGTCGTGTTATTGATGGTATTCAATGTGACCGTATTGATGTATTCATCACAAGTTGCGGAAGAACCAGTACATGGCGCAGTGGCGGTTGCCACAATAATGTAGTTGTTTTTCGTTTCAATATCGTTTCCTTGTGCGTTGGATGCTGTTAAGGAAATGGTATATTGCCCAACTGAATTAAAGGTGACTTGAGGATTTTGACTGCTTGCAGATGTTCCTCCTGTATACGACCATCCAGTAGATGGAGAAATGGACCAAGACCAAGAAGTTGGAACACCTGTAGAAAGATCCGTGAATTGAACGGTTGTTCCCGGAGTTACATTGGTTTGATTTGCAGCGAAGTTGGCTACAGGTGCAGTCGGTACAACCGCCGTACACGGATCATTAGATCCAGCTAATTGCAAAACACCAGAATTTGTTGGGTCGAGCCATGGTTTTAATTGAAGTGCTGTTGTCGTTCCATTATTTGTCCAATGGAAAGCCATTTTTCCATATTGATCTGGGGCGTTTTGTGCCGTACAATAGGAGCCACCACCTGTCAACGTTCCGATTACGTAACCTTGCGACCCGTTAAACAAAGGAGACCCAGAGGAACCACCTTCTGTTACACCGTGTCCATTCGAATTCGCTGTCCAGGTAACTCTCCAATGTGAACCTGTTGCCGTTCCCCATTGCGTACTTACCGTGCTTCCTGAGAATGTGGATATTTTTTTAATGTCACCCGAAGGATGGTGAATTCCAACCCCTCCCGTAGTAGCAGCCGTATTTGCATTCCAGCCATTCCAATAAGCATTGAAAGCTGTTGATTTTAATTGCGTAATAACAGACGCTTCATTTGAAGCAGTACCCATTTTAACTAAAAGAAAATCAGACCCTGAATTTCCACCTCCATCGCCTGAATCGGCAATTCTTAAACAGCCTGTAATGAAGTGACTTGCCAGGGTGCCAGCGGAAGTCGGATTCGTACAACTTGGTGCTTCATAACCAAAATAGAACTTCCATTGAGTCATGTTTGCTGTTGTAGCATTCACACCACAGTGTAAAGCGGTTAAAAAATAAGGTTTGCAATCTGAGGCCGTGTTATTAATTAAGGTTCCAGAGCACCATCCTGCTTGAGCGCCTTCCACTACATACAATCGAGCGACTCCACGTTTTTCATCTTGCCATGGATCACCAACTGGAGAACAATTTACGTTGACTTCACAAGGATCCGATTCATTGATCTTTTGTGCGGCAGTATTTCCCGTTGATCGGTAGTTATACATGATGCGATCGATGTAAATTTCAGATGGACTTGTGTATAAAGGTTCGGTAAGCGTCAACAAAAGTTTATCCCCAAAACATAACGCTGCATTTTGACGAAAATGTTCTTGAACGTCTGCAGATGTCATGATAGGATGAACATCACGTCCACTCATATTTTGAATGCGCAATGTCGTTCCCCCGTAGATTTTAAATGTTTCAAATAAAAAGCTAATCGCTTCTGCATCAGGAGCATCTACAATCAATTGCCATTGGCGATCACCATTTTGAAGTGTGGACCAAATACCGCTGTTTGCCGTATTGATGTTTGTTAAACGCGCTACACCAATTCGGTATAATAATCCTTGCTTATCTCTTAGAGCATCCTCTTGCGCCAATTGTGCACGATCCGGAGATGCCACTTTCAGCGTTGGAATGGTTTTCAATAGTTCAAATGTTTGGATGTTAGATTTGGAGGATTGGGCGATAACATTCGCACAAATCATAAACACCAAAATAAATGTAGATTGTACTAATTTTTTCATGCTTGACTAGATTGTTGTAAATTCAAC
>JBEEIV010000207.1:0-3664 GCA_041169645.1 Bacteroidota bacterium | reverse complement strand
CCGAAAGAACGCCAAAATCAGGACGTCTTAAGCGAATGATTTCCATGATTTGCTCCATGTTTCCAGATGCTTCTTTCACAGCCACTACATTTGGAATTTCACTCAACAGCAAAGTGGTTTCAGGAGACATGTTGGAACCAGTTCTTCCTGGAACATTATACAAAATAATAGGTAAATCCGTGAAGGAAGCCACCATTTTAAAATGCGCTACAATTCCTTTCTGAATGGGTTTATTGTAATATGGAGATACTGACAAAATACCATCCACTCCATTAGGTAGCGCAGCAAAGATTCCCTCAAGAGCTCGCGTATTATTCCCTCCAACGCCATATACAATTGGAAGTTGGCCGTTATTTTCTTCAATGACAACGCGCAAGACCTCCATTTTTTCTTCTTGTGACAACACAGGTGATTCACCTGTTGTTCCCTGCACCACCAAAAAATCGGTTCCACCATTTATTTGCAGGCGCACTAAAGCACGCAATGCATCGAAATCAATTTTTTCATTATCCAAAAAAGGTGTAACAAGTGCTACTCCGGCACCAGTAAAGGGATTATTCATTTGTAGTTATTTTTTTGAGTGTTTCAATGACAAATTGCAGCATTTCAGAAGGCAACGTAGATTCAGCATTTAATTGCAAATCAAACGATGCATCTTTCTCATTCACGATTATTTTACGTTGTACAGAAGCTTCTAAAACGTATGGAAATATTTTTGCTTCGGTATTACCAAACCAAATCATTAAATCATAATTACGTTGCAGTTCCGTTTCCAATTGAACATCCTTCAATTTACTCCAAAAATTAAAATCATTCGGGGAATTGTAATAAATCAAAAAATGTGGAGGCAAGGTATTTTTGTCTACTTCCTTTGGTACGTTCACAACGATTATTAATCGATCGACGTTGCTTGCATTCAGCATGCTGTCCAAAGATTTTCTAAAATCTTTTAGCTGCTCATCATTTTCATAATTGAAAGCAACGAGCAAGGACCGTGTTGATTCCCAAATATTTTTACTGTTCACTAACTTATCAATTTTATAAATTCTTCTTCACTTATGATCACTACACCTAAATTCGTAGCAGTTTTCAATTTTGCAGGTCCCATATTGGCACCAGCAATCAAATAATCTGTTTTACTCGAGACAGAGGAACCTACTTTTCCTCCATTTCGTTCAATAAGCTCTTTCAATTCATCCCTTGAAAAAGTTTCGAAAGTTCCCGAAACAACAAGTACTTTACCATTTAGGGTTTCTGAAACAAGTTCTTTCTTGACTGATTCAAAGTTCAAACCCGCATCCTTCAAGCGCAGAATTAAAGCTAAATTAGCTGAATCTTGGAAATAGAGCTGTACCGAAATGGCTATTTTTTCACCAATTTCTTCCACATCAATCAATTCATCATAGGTAGCAGCCATCAACGCGTCGATATTTTGGAAAGATTGAGCCAGTTTTTTCGCCACTGTTTCACCAACAAATCGGATTCCGAGACCAAATAAAACGCGTTCAAATGGAATGTTTTTTGACTCTTGAATTCCTTTTAGCATGTTATTAGCGGACTTTTCCCCCATGCGATCTAAGTCTAGTAATTGATCAAAGTTGAGCTGAAATAAATCACTGCAATCCTTTATCAATCTTTTGTCATACAATACTTCTATGGTCTCCTCACCTATTCCATCGATGTTCATGGCTTTTCGGCTGATGAAATGCGCAATTTTACCCTTTACCTGTGGTGGACAAGATTGTTCATTTGGACAATAATGTTGTGCTTCGCCATCTTTTCTCACAAGATCTGTTTGACATTCTGGACAAACATCAATAAACAGCACCTTGTCGCTTGATTTCCGTTGGCTCACATTTACACCTACGATTTTAGGGATAATCTCACCTCCCTTTTCTACCTGAACTAAGTCGCCCAGATGCAAATCCAATTTCGCTATTTGATCAGCATTGTGCAAAGAGGCTCTTTTGACCGTTGTCCCACCTAATTGAACTGGCGTTAAATTCGCTACCGGAGTAATTGCCCCTGTTCTTCCAACTTGGTAACTTACCGATTCAAGAACCGTTTCGACTTGGCTCGTCTTAAATTTATAGGCAATGGCCCAACGGGGTGATTTTGCTGTGAAACCTAACTTGCGTTGCTGGTCATAAGCATTTACCTTGATGACAATTCCATCAATATCGAATGGTAGATCAAAACGGGCTGTATTCCAATAATGGATAAAATCCATGATTCCTTGAATACTTGTTGTTTTCTCAATGAAACGTCTTTCGGGAGGAGGAATTCTAAATCCCCATTCCTTCGCTTTTAATACCGATTCAAAATGGCCCTTTTGCTGTTCCGCAAGTCCATACAAGCCATATAAATAGCAATCCAACTTTCGATCTGCAACAACTTTAGAATCCAAGGACTTAAGCGTTCCAGATGCCGTATTTCTTGGATTTGCATACAATGGTTCACCCGCTTCTTCACGTTCGCGGTTCAACAATTCAAATTGTTCATGTGGCATGAATATCTCACCACGGATCTCAAAGTCAGCAGGAAAGTCATGCTGCAATTGAAGTGGAATGGTCCGAATGGTTCGAACGTTGGTCGTAACTAATTCTCCCTTCTCTCCATCTCCTCGTGTTACCGCAGCGGAAAGCCGTCCGTTTTCATAGCGTATACCAATCGCCACCCCATCGTATTTCAATTCGCAGACGTATGCGATTTCTTCATCAATGGATTTTTTGATTCGGTTTTCCCAATCTACGATTTCCTCTTCGGAATACGTATTTGATAAAGACAACATGGGATAGCGATGCGCTACACTCTGAAACTTCTTTGTTAGGTCTCCGCCTACCCTTTTCGTCGGACTATTTTCAGATGCATATTCCGGGAACTCTTTCTCCAATTGTTCCAATTGCTTTAGCAACTGATCAAATTCAAAATCGGAAATACTCGGGTTATTTTGGATGTAATACAATTGATTGTGATGATTTAACTCATTCACTAACCGATCGATTTCCGTTTTCGCCCGCAATTTGTCCATAGGATAAAGTTACACTTTTTGTGCTTTCATCATGCGTAATTTCCCTTGTAAATCTCGGCGAATTTCGACATTATGAAAGCTAAATCCCTTGATAAAATCTAAAACCTCCTGACTGTAAGCCTCATGCAATTCAAAAAATAAAAATCCTCCATGTGTCAAGTGCATTTCGGCCCACTGAATGATGATTTTATAAAAAAGAATCGGGTCTGAATCCTCCACAAATAATGCAAGAGAAGGTTCATGTTGCAAAACATTTGCATTCATGAAGGATTTTTCATGATTGGGAATGTAAGGAGGATTCGAAATAATGACATCGTATGCGTTTCTTTGAGACATAAATTCGTCAGAAACTGCCAATAAATCTTCCTTCACGGTGCTAATCTCTAAGCCAACATTCCGCGCGTTTTCTTGGCATAAAGCCAAGGCATCAATCGACACGTCTAAAGCTACGACTTCCGCACCAGGATATACTGATTTTAATGCAAGCGCAATGCAACCTGTCCCAGTACAAAGATCAATGATGAGCTTGGGTTTATCGACTACTTCCGAAACCCAAGCAACTAATTCTTCCGTTTCAGGCCGAGGAATAAGTGCGCGTTTATCACATAAAATGGTAAGACCAAAAAAACTGGT
>JBEEIV010000206.1:0-7439 GCA_041169645.1 Bacteroidota bacterium | reverse complement strand
CCGCCTCTTTTGGGCAAGTTCGAAAAGTAGGCCTACTTTTTTTTGCGGAAAAACCTGAATCATGGCATTCCAGGCATGTACCACTTGATTTGGACTCGTGCCAGCTGCAGTAATGGGTAATAGTTTATTGATGAAATGTTGCGAAGAAATCTGGCCCGTTTCAAACAAATCGAACAACTTATTTTGATGAAATTGGGTGTACTGTTTTTGAAAATCAGTGACGCCGAGTTTAACAAAAGCATCTTCCGTCGCTTGATAGTCAATGTCAATTAAAACACCGCCTAAATCAAATAAGATAAGTTCACAATCCTTCATAGAGCGAATATACTAGGTATTCTGTTATTTGTAGGGATTCTAAATTACCAAATCTGACAGTTCCATGACAAAACACCCGTGGATGCCCTGTACTTTTGTTGCTCAAAGACATGGATTGTGTTGAAGGACCTACATATTATCGCATTTACGCACCGTAATTTAGACGTCAATAAAATTGGTTTATTACACATTGAGAAAGAAGACCAATTAGCGCATTTAAATCGGGTAAAGCAAACGTTGCAACTGGAAGAACTCCAGTTTTTATCGACGTGTAATCGTGTTGAAATCACCTTTGTCAAGCAGCATAAATTAGATGCGGATTACATCCATCAGGTTCTTTCTTTGTTATATCCAAAATTGGTTCCTATTCAGTTGGAAGAATTTGTTCACCGTTCAGAATCGTATTCTGGCAGGGAGGCGGTGAAACATGCATTGTCAGTTGCATCTTCGATCGATTCTATGATTGTTGGAGAACGCGAAATCATCACGCAAGTGCGCATGGCATTTGAACATTGTCGAGACTTAGGACTGACAGGAGACTTTATTCGTTTACTGATGAAACAGGTCATTCAGTGCGCGAAACAAGTGTATACCGAAACTTCGATTTCCACGAAACCTGTATCGGTTGTTTCTTTGGCTTATCACCACATGAAACGCATGAATATTCCTTTGGATGCCCGTATCCTCATCATCGGAGCGGGTGTCACGAATACCACCATGTGTCGTTTTTTAAAGAAGCATGGATTCCGAAATTTTCATGTATTTAACCGAACATTAGAGCGTGCCGAAAAATTGGCAACAGAAATCAAAGGATCTGCATATCCCCTTTCCGAGTTGAATCAATTCACGCAAGGATTTGATGTCATCATTACCTGCACAGCAGCTGATCACCATATATTAACACCGGAACGCTATTCTTTTTTGCTTCAAAATGAAACGCATGAGCGTGTCATCATCGATTTAGCCATTCCGCAGGATTTGGATGCTTCCATTTTGGCAGCGCATCCAATCAATTATTTGTCCATTGAGTATTTACAAAAAATATCCAATGAAAACCTGAAAGAGCGCTCGAAAGAAATTTTACACGTAGAGCAAATCATTGCGGATTCATTGACGTCTTTTGAACAGTTATTCAAAGAACGAAAAGTGGAAATAGCGATGAAAGACGTTCCTCAGCAAGTAAAGGAAATCAAGCACATGGCTTATGAAACTGTGTTTCGGGAGGACCTAGATCAATTGGATCCTCAAGCAAAAGAACTACTGGACAAAATCATTGGTTATATGGAGAAAAAATACATCTCAGGTCCAATGAAGTTAGCCAAAGAAATCATTCTAAAAAATGCAAACTAATCCAAAAATCCGTATCGGGACGCGCGGAAGCGACCTCGCATTGTGGCAAGCTCATTTTGTACGTCGCCAACTAGAAGAAATTGGATGTGAAGTCAGTATTCAAATCATCGTTACTCAGGGAGACCGCATCCAAGATTTGAGTTTTGATAAATTGGAAGGAAAAGGATTTTTCACCAAGGAAATTGAACAAGCTTTATTGAACAGCGAAGTAGATTTAGCAGTTCACTCACACAAGGATTTGGAAACGACTCAACCTGATGGTTTGCATATTGCTGCGGTTTCATACCGCGAAGATGCTGCTGAGTTGTTATTAATGCGAAAAAGTTCCGTGGATAACAATGAACCATGGAAGTTGAAAAAAAATGCGGTGATTGGAACTTCCTCCGCTCGACGTAAAGCTCAAATTTTGGCACAACGTCCAGATTTGGAAATAAAGGAATTACGAGGAAACGTACCAACAAGAATCGATAAATTGCGCCAAGGACAATACGACGCGATTTTATTAGCTCATGCAGGTGTTTTGCGATTGGAATTAGATTTGTCTGATGTAGAAACCATCGTCTTAGACCCAACTTCGTTCATTCCAGCTCCCGCTCAAGGGGTTCTTGGTCTACAAACCAGGGTGGATGATGTCGTTACAACCGAAATATTACAAAAACTGCATCATGCTGAGGTTGCCACACGCATCGGTTTGGAGCGTTCTGTACTTCGTCAAATGGATGGAGGGTGTCAGTTACCATTGGGAGTGTATTGTGTGGGGGACAAAGTACATGTTTCTTACTCTTCTTCCTCCACTCAAGCGGCTACAAATCGCACCTATTCCTACATTCAAGGAAAGGAAAAAGAATTGGCCCATTCGATTGTTCAGGATCTTAAAAAGTGATTCCAAAAAGTATTTTTATTTCTCGTCCATTTCAGGACAGTGGCGAAACGTTGAAAATGTACTCCGCTCAAGGTGGACGCGTCATCGCTGAATCGTTGGTACGATTTGAAGCAGTGACTTTTGAAGTACCCGATTTTTTTGATGTGATTTTTTTCTCTAGTATTCGCGCAGCTGAATTTTTTCTTCAGCAAAATGTTCCAACCTCGGTTCAATTCGCCTGTGCGGGAAAAGAGACAGCGGATAAATTAAAACGCCAATTTCAAATATCTTGTGAATTTATTGCACAGCATGCTGGAAATCCCAACGAAAGCGCAATTGAATTTCTACAATGGTTAGGGAATCGTCGGGTGCTTTTCCCCAAAAGTGAACAGAGTTTAAATACCTATTCGAACATGGTGCCAAGTAGTCAAAAATGGGAATCCATCGTTTATCGAACCTGTGCCATTTCAAAAAGAATAGCACCTTGTGATTTGTATATTTTTTCTAGCCCAAGTAATGTCAAAGCTTTCCTTTTGTCAAACAGTATTTCCGGGAATTTAAAATGCATCGCTTGGGGATCATCTACCGCGCAGTATTTAACCGATCATGATATTCATGTTTTTCATCAATTACAAACGGGTACTTTAAAGGAATTAGATGCCTTTTTAAAAGACCTCTTGGAGCTAAACTGAAACACACATGACATTTGAATTTTCAGAGGAAATTACCCCAGCACTAGTTCGCTTATTAGAGGAAACCACGCTTGGTACAAATGGTGCCATGTACAGACACTTGGATGTGCCAGACCGTATTTATCAGACGGATGCACCCTTAAGTTTTTCCTTGCGAAGGAATGAGCACTTGTTGGCAAACATTACTTTTTGCAAACGAGAATTCGGATTGTATCTCCGGTATTTTGCATTTGATAAACGGTTTCAATCCAAGGGAAAATCGCGTCAAAACATGCAGAAATCTGCCTTAAAGCAAGCAATTCAGGAGGTTTTTACTCGTGTAACTTCGGATCATCCTGGAAGCTTGAATATGTGTTATGCTTACATCGATTCACGCAATGCTCGAAGTAAGTGGATGAGCGAACAATTTGGCTTTCAAACAAAGGCAAAATTAGTCACACAAACATATAGCCGGCGCTTTCCTCAGGCATCGTCAAGGCTTTCAAAAGAACGCATCACTCAGGAACATTTGCAACTTATTAAGGAAAGGTATGGACATTACACTGGATTCTTTGACTTCTATTTAAAACAGGGTGAAGTACATTGTTTGCGTTCCTCTGATGGGACGTTGTTGGCATGTGCTCAATTTACAAATGTCCGCTGGGAGATTAGTCGCTTACCTGGAAAAATGGGAGGGTTGTTTGTAAAAGTCTTGCCATATCTGCCCATTTTGAGAAAAATGGTTCAAGTGAAAAACCATCAATTTTTGGTTCCAGAAGCGGTGTATTTAGTTGAAAACAATCCTGCGCTGTTAACCGAGTTCTTATCTGGCGTATTGCATCTGGAGAACCGTCACACCATGCTCTGGTGGATGGATGAACGCGATCAACTGTATGTTCAAATGAAGGACAAAGTAAGGTGGGGAATGCTTCACCGCATATTGGGTGTTTCACCTGTTGATGTTGTTGTTCGCGGAGATTTTGAACCCAAAGAACCCATGTTTATTGCCGCATTCGATATGGTATAGTGGACGATTAACTTCTACCATCCATCAACCGTTGCACGATCATGTTTGTTAAGCGTTTATCGTATTCACTTTTATTTAATTGATAGCTTGCGAATTCGTCCGTGGTCATCAGTCCTGTTACCATACCGATGAATTGGTATTTGATATGGGCGTTTTTCGCGAATACCTGTTTGATTTCCGTACGCTTCCCTTCGATGGTTTCTTGCTTAAAACAACGATTTAGAACCAGGTTGGACAAAGATGTGGCCATCAGAAGGTCGTGTTGAAATTTTAAAATAGGCCGCAAAACGTCGTTTTGAAACGATTCAATGCTACCTGCTTTATCGGCTTCGGTGTATACTTCTGGTCTAAGGTCTTGAAGTTCTTTATCTGGTCTGTGCATGTTATTCAGACAAATCAACGAAAGAATAGTTCATTAAAAACTCTTCCATATAAGAACGCATGCGTTCATCGTCGCTGTTTCGTGCAAAAAGAACTTGCTTACATTTTGGTAAACTCTCCGCTAAACGTGCGATGAATCCCTTCTGTCCAGCACGCATTTGTTCATCCATTCGCAGCACCACAAATAATTTTAATTTTTTGATGTTGAATCCATTTTGAAAGTACATTTCACATACGCGACGCGTGGTTCCAACGATGATTTCAGTTCCATCAAATAAATCATTTCGTTGTTTTAATTTATTGCCTTTTTCGACGACTAAGTCAACGGTAAGGTCTTTCGTTTTGGCGGCTTTTTGAAAATACGCTTCAATGTGTCGTGCTTCTTCGTCATTAGCGCAAACGATGATAGCGCGAGGAGAACCTTCTTCCGGATGTGGGATGGCATCGTCTACTATAGCCCACAGGTGATCAATGTACGCTTCAGGTTCGGCATGCACAACGACTGCAGCCCTTGTTTTTAATTGTTTGATTACTTGTTCGATGGCCTCGCTCATGGGTTGATTTTTTTATTGGATTGATGTCTGTCGGCATCGCGTTTGGTTTTTTTCTCTAAGTTCAATTTGAGCGCTTCTTCTAAATCGATGTTCGTTTGATTTGCGAGACACATGACTACGAAAAGCACATCTGCTAATTCATCCCCAAGGTCCTTGTCCTTATCACTTTCTTTCTCACTTTGCTCGCCATAGCGACGCGCCATGATGCGGGCAACTTCCCCCACCTCTTCCATGAGAATGGCCGTGTTGGTTAATTCGTCAAAATAACGAACTCCAATGGTTTTGATCCATTCATCGATGGTTTTTTGTGCTTCTTGAATCGTCATAATCGGGAATAAAATTAGTCAAAAGGAATCGAACACGAATATTCCCTTTATTTTCCGTTTCTTTTTTCCAACTTTGTAAAACAAAAAATACCAAATGGAAAAGCTTCAGAATTTCATTAATGGAACATACGTTCCACCGAAAAATGGACAGTACATCGACAATTATGAACCGGCAACAGGACAAGTTTACGCTTTAATTCCGGATTCGGATGAAGCTGATGTGTTGGAAGCGGTGGATGCAGCAGAAAAGGCCTTTCCAATTTGGTCGAATATGTCCATTGAGGATCGAAGTAAAATTCTGGTTCGATTGTCTGAAGGCATAGAACGCCACATGGATGAATTTGTCCAAGCGGAAAGTCGGGATAATGGCAAACCGGTTTCATTGGCAGCGCATGTCGACATCCCACGTGCCGTATCCAACTTTCATTTCTTTGCAACTGCCATCACGCATTTTGCTTCTGAGTCTCATCACATGGAAGGTGTTGGAATGAACTTCACCACCCGTAAACCAATTGGAATCGTTGGTTGTATTTCTCCTTGGAACTTACCGCTGTATTTATTTTCATGGAAAATTGCTCCAGCGCTTGCGGCCGGAAATTGTGTCATTGCGAAGCCATCTGAAATCACTCCATATACGGCTTACTTGTTAGGTAAAATTGCTCAGGAAGCTGGAATGCCTGCTGGCGTGTTGAATATTTTGCACGGTACCGGACCGAAGGTGGGGGATGCTATTGTGAAACATCCGAAAATCAAAGCCATTTCTTTTACCGGAGGAACGAAAACAGGGGAGTACATCGCGCGTACAGCCGGTCCAATGTTTAAAAAATTATCACTTGAATTGGGTGGAAAAAATCCGAACATCATTTTTGCTGATTGCAATTTCGACGACATGTTGAGTACGACTATTCGATCATCCTTTGCCAATCAAGGTCAAATTTGTTTGTGTGGATCACGCATTTTCGTCGAGCGGCCAATTTATGAGAAATTCAAAGAGGCATTTGTCGCAAAAGTTTCCCGGTCCAAAGTTTCCTTTCCTAGCGACCCAGAAGCAAAATTAGGAGCGGTGGTCTCTGAAGCACACATGAATAAAATCCTATCTTACATCGAATTAGCGAAGGAAGAAGGAGGAACCATTCTCACCGGTGGGAAACGCGTTCATTTACCCGCGCCACACGACCAAGGATATTACCTGGAACCAACAATAATCGAAGGACTCTCCTATGATTGTCGCACGAACCAAGAAGAAATTTTTGGTCCAGTCGTGACCATCACACCATTCGATACCGAGGAAGAAGCATTGATGATGGCGAATTCAACGATGTATGGTTTGGCAGGAACCATTTGGACCACCAACCTAAATCGTGCACACCGTGTAGCAGATAAACTTCAATCTGGAATTGTGTGGGTGAATGCTTGGCTTGTCCGAGATTTACGAACGCCATTTGGTGGTGTGAAGGCATCTGGTGTTGGTCGTGAAGGAGGATGGGAGGCCTTGCGTTTCTTTACTGAAGCAAAAAATATTTTTATCAAATACCAATGAAAAAATTAATCCTTGTTCTATTCATTTCCCAGCAGGTTATGGGTCAATTGGAACCTAAAATGTTTCAAATTAAGAAAGAAGGCATCGTTTCATGGAACTATTATTTTGGCGATGATTTTGAAGGTGAAAAAGTCGATGATGCCAAGTGGCACTTGCGTTATCCATGGGGAGGATTACTTGCCGATCAAAAACAATATGCTGCTCCTGAAATGCTTAGTCAGCAAAATGGAATTCTCCATTTGAGAGCAAGAGAAAACAAGGAATTTTATCCGGTAGAAGATTGGATGATTAACCATGAAGAAGCAAAAAAACATGGCTTAGAAATCCAAGGTAACGGAGTGAAATTAGACTACATTACTTCGTGTATTTGGAGCAAGCAATCCTTTCGCTACGGCTACTTTGAAATCCGTGCA
>JBEEIV010000205.1:0-4980 GCA_041169645.1 Bacteroidota bacterium | reverse complement strand
TGCGGTGCATAATGGTGACCCTATGACCAATACGGATTATGACGCAGGAATGGGCGCCTTGATCAGCGGTTACCCAAGTGCCATTGTTGACCGACTTCCAGATGTGGATCCTTCAGGAATGTCTCCAGATTTCTTTGCACGCTTGCAAACGCCTCCGGTTGCAACCATTGTAAATGGTGCAACTTGGGATGCTGCGACACGTGTCTTAAATGTATCGGTAACGTCAAACTTTGCTTTGCCAGCAAATGGAAACTACAAAGCAGCTTGTGTCTTAACGGAAGATGATGTAACAGGAACAGGAAGTGGATGGAATCAATCCAATGCGTACGCTGGTGGAAACAATGGTGTAATGGGTGGATTTGAAGCACTTTCTAATCCAGTGCCTGCAGCAACAATGGTTTATAACCACGTAGCACGTGCCATTGCTCCAAGTTTCAATGGAATGGCAAATAGTTATCCATCAACGGTGAATGCTGGTGAGACTTACACCATGCAAGTGAGTTTTACCTTGCCAACGGATTGGGATGAAACGAAAATTCACATCATCGGAATGATCATCGATCCATCTGGAAAAATTGATAACGCTGGACGCGCAACCATTGCTGAAGCTGTTACGAACGGTTATGTAGCAGGAATTTCTGACAAACCTACTATTTGCTATTTGGGTGGAATGAGTGTTTACCCGAATCCAGCTTCTAGCGCTGCAACAGTAAACTTATTTATCGGAAAAGCGTCGAACGTTACCATGAAATTGGTTGATTTCGCAGGTAAAGTGGTGAGCGAAAAAGAATACGGTTCGTTTCAAGGTAATTTCCAAGTCAATGTAAATACAAGCAACTTAAAAGCAGGTGTTTACTTCGTTGAATTAACAGCCGACGGACAAACGACATCGAAAAAATTGATCATCGAATAAGGTCAACTCAAATAATTGGAAAAAGGACTGCTGAAAAGTGGTCCTTTTTTATGCAATGACGCGGATGCTTGCTTGTACTTGCTTTGTTTTTTCTCGCACTTCATCCATCGTTGAACCGGTAATGGTCACATGTCCCATTTTACGGAAAGACTTCGTGATTTCTTTACCGTAAATGTGTGGGTAAACACCTGGTATCGAAAGAATTTCTTTTAGTCCTTCATAAATGGCGGGACCTTCGAATCCTTTTTCACCAACCAAGTTGATCATGGAACCGCATTGAATGAGTGATGTCTCGCCAAGTGGTAAATTTAAAATGGCACGTAAATGTTGAGCGAATTGGGAAGTGTGACAAATTTCAATTGTATGGTGTCCGCTGTTGTGTGGACGAGGAGCAATTTCGTTCACCAATAAACTCCCATCGTTCGTTAAAAAGAATTCGACAGCGAGTAATCCGACCATGTCTAATTTCTGAATGATGTCTTTCGCGATTTCATCTGCTTGCTGTTCCACATTCGGGTCGATGTCTGCAGGTGAGAATAAGAATTCTACCAAATTCGCTTCTGGATTGAATTCACATTCCACACACGGAAAGGTGATCATTTCTCCATTTTCGTTGCGCGCAACGATGACAGAAAGTTCTTTTTGAAACGGAATCTTATTTTCAATGATACTTGGTGCTTCGAAGGAATCCCGTGCATCCGCTTCGGATTTCAAGATATTCACACCTTTCCCGTCGTAACCACCTGTGCGTAGTTTGTGCACAATTGGATAACTGGCTTTGGAAAGCAAGTCAGAACGGTTTTCAATGAACTCGAAGGGAGCAGTTGGAATATTGTGATCTATGTAGAATTGTTTTTGCAGGCCTTTGTCGCGAATGATGCGTAACACTCGTGGTTGTGGAAAAACTTTGACACCTTCCTTTTCTAGCGCCTCTAGCGCTTCGATGGAAACATTTTCTATTTCCACAGTGATGAGGTCTTTGTCCTTTCCGAATGCATAGACCGCTTCATCATCTGTGATGGAAGCGCAGGTAAAGGAATGTGCTAAATGGGCACATGGTGCATTGGCATCTGCATCCATCATGTGTAGTTGCACATTCAAGTTTGTTGCTTCCTGAATGAGCATGCGTCCAAGTTGTCCACCACCAAGAACACCGACTTTCATTTTGTTACCGTACCAAATACCTTCCATGCAACAAAGATACAGCAAGGAAATTAAACCGATGGAATTCAAAGAAAATTTTCAATTGCGTTCGCAAAATCGTACCTTTGCATTTGGTATGAAAGAGGTACGTAACATACACGACAAACAATTCCAATCCTACATTAGCGAAGCGGAAATTCAAGACGCAGTCAAAAGATTAGCCGCTGAGTTGGAAAAGGAATATTCAGGAAAGGACATAATTTTTCTTTCCATACTTAATGGTTCCTTCATGTTTTCAGCTGATTTAATGAAATGCATACAGGGAAATGTCGAAATTTCATTTTTGAAAGTAAGTTCGTATCAAGGCACATCTACCAGTGGAAGGGTGGATGAATTAATTGGATTGAATGCCGATCTTAGAAATAAGGCAGTCATTATTTTGGAGGACATAGTCGATACGGGAATAACCATTGACAAAGTATTGACTTTGCTCAGCACTCACGGAGCGGATTCCATCGAAATTTGTACCTTGTTGTTTAAACCGGAAGCATTTTTAGGAAAAAACAAACCGAAATATGTCGGCATCGAAATCCCGAATAAGTTTGTGGTCGGCTACGGCTTAGATTACAACGAATTAGGAAGAAATTTAAAAGAGATTTATCAATTAATAGATTAACGTATGTTAAACATTGTACTATTTGGACCTCCAGGAGCAGGAAAAGGAACGCAATCGGAACGTTTGATTGAAAAATATGGATTGGTTCACTTGTCAACAGGAGATATTTTCCGAGCTAATATTAAGGGAGAAACGGCGCTTGGTACGTTAGCGAAGAGTTACATGGATCAAGGTCAATTGGTTCCCGATTCGGTAACAATTGATATGTTGCGTTCAGAGGTGGTGAAATACACGGACCCAAAAGGATTCATTTTTGATGGATTTCCACGCACGAATGCGCAAGCCGAGGCTTTGGATGTGTTCCTGAAGGAACTTGGAACAGGAATCAGTGTCATGTTGGCATTAGAAGTGGAAGAAAATGAGTTAAAAACACGATTGTTAAAACGCGCGGAAGTGAGTGGTCGTGCAGATGATGCGAATCCTGAAGTGATTCAGAACCGCATCAATGTGTACAATCAGGAAACGGCACCAGTTAAATCATTTTACCAAGCTCAACATAAATTTATATCCATCAATGGAATTGGAAGTATTGATGAAATTACTAACCGTTTGTTTCAAGCAATTGATACAATTTAAAGCCTAAGAATGGCATCTGACAATTTCGTTGATTACGTAAAAATCCACTGTACCTCTGGTAATGGAGGTGGAGGTTCTACACACTTTCGTCGTGAAAAATACATCCCAAAAGGAGGTCCTGATGGGGGAGATGGTGGTCGTGGTGGACACATCTACTTGCGTGGTAATAAACAATTGTGGACCTTGCTCCACTTGAAATTTCAGAAGCACATCAAGGCGGGACACGGAGCACACGGTGCTGGAAACTTAAAAACGGGTTCTCAAGGTGAAGACAAATACATCGACGTTCCACTTGGAACCTTGGCAAAGGATGGTGAAACCGGAGAAGTACTGTTCGAAATAACGGAGGATGGCGAAACGGTCATCATTCAACCCGGAGGTAAAGGAGGAATGGGAAATGATAATTTCAAATCACCTACTAATCAAACTCCGCGCTATGCACAGCCAGGAGAACCAGGTCAAGAAGGATGGAAAATCCTGGAATTGAAATTATTGGCGGATGTTGGTTTGGTTGGATTTCCAAATGCGGGAAAAAGTACCTTGCTTTCCGTTGTAACAGAGGCAAAACCAGAAATTGGCGATTACGCATTTACGACCTTGCGCCCAAACTTAGGCATCGTTTCTTACCGAGATCACCGTTCATTCGTTATGGCAGATATCCCTGGTATCATTGAAGGTGCGCACGAGGGAAAAGGACTAGGCTTGCGATTTCTACGTCACATCGAACGAAATTCTTTATTGTTGTTCATGATTCCTGCGGATAGTGACGACATTAAGAAAGAGTACGATGTCCTTTTGAATGAATTGAAACAATATAATCCTGAATTGTTGCACAAGGAACGCTTGTTGGCAATTTCCAAAAGCGACATGCTTGATGAGGTGCTGATTGCACAGATGAAAGAAGATTTACCGAACATTCCGTATGTTTTTATTTCTGCCGTTGCTCAAAAAGGAATTGTGGAGTTGAAGGATTTGATTTGGAAGCATTTAACTAATGATAACGCTTATTAATTCTTGGGATGAATCGATTGTGTTGTGGGTAAATTCGCGGCACACTGCTTTTCTGGATGATTTCATGTGGATTGCTTCTTCCAAATGGTTGATTTTACCTATTTTGGTTTGGCTTGTTTACCTCCTTCGAAATCAACAAAGGGACTGGAAAGAAATCGCTATGGTGTTGCTTTTCGGAACCTTCATGATCATCTTGTGTGATGTGATTTCCACACAATTGTTTAAAGAGGTTTTTCATCGATTCCGTCCTTCTCATAACCCATTCATTGCTGAAAAATTGCATTACCACCTTTTTGCGGATGGATCACCTTATCTTGGTGGGAAATACGGTTTTGTTTCTTCACATGCGGCTAATTTTGCTGGATTTGTGGCTTTTTTCTGGACTTTTTATGTGAAATCCTGGATGAAATGGTTCCATGTCATTTTTGTGTTGCTGGTCATGTATAGCCGAATGTATTTGGGGGTTCATTATGTAACGGATGTCGTAGTAGGAGCGTTACTCGGTATCTTTATTGGGTATGTGATGCGTCGGTTCGTTTTGCCTCGCTTTGTACTAATTTCGAAAAAATGAGTTGGATTTTTGTATTTATTGGTGGTGGACTAGGGAGCTTAGCACGCTTTGGCATGAGTAAAGCACTCCCATATCAACAGGGTTTTCCGT
>JBEEIV010000204.1:0-7283 GCA_041169645.1 Bacteroidota bacterium | reverse complement strand
TTCATGATCGCCCAATTAATCGGCGCTGCGCCACGGTATTTCGGAAGTAGACTTGCATGGAGGTTAATGGTACCTAATGGTGGCATTTTCCATACCACATCTGGAAGCATTCGAAATGCTACCACGATGAATAAATCCGCTTTAAAAGCGCTTAAACGCTTCAAAAAATCCTCGTCTTTTAACTTTTCAGGTTGAAGAACCGGAAGATTTCGTTCCAAAGCAAATTGTTTCACTGCACTTTGTTGCACTTGTTGTCCGCGTCCCGCAGGTTTATCTGCAACAGTCACAACGCCAACAACCTCATGTTTAGAGTGTGTAAGTGCTTCTAAGATGCCAACAGCAAATGCTGGGGTCCCCATAAAAACGATTCTTAAGTGATCTTTCATTACACGATTTTATTTTTCCAATGATACATGCGAAGATACGTGATTGAAGCGATTCCGAGTAATGAAAAATAGATGTATTCCACAGTCCAGATCCAATAAATATCCAAGCGCCATACTTTGATAAATAGGTAGCAAAACAAAGAATAAATGGCTACTGTACCAAATTCAATAAACATAGAATGCAGGGTGTTTCCTGATCCGTGAATGGTTTGAAAATATACCGAAATGAATCCAAACAACATGATCGAAACAGAAATTAACTTGAGTATTTCAGCACTTTTACTGACGTATTTTTCTGCAGGATTAATGAATCGAATTAAGGTCTCTGGGTAAAAAAGTGCACCATGAAAAGTAACACATAAAAAAATCACGGTCATGAGTTGAATGCGCTTCTGTATCACCGGTATTTCTGTGAATTTTTTCGCGCCAATGTACTGAGAAATATAGGTTTTGGTTGTGCCAGCAAATCCCCAAATAGGTACGAATGCTAAAAAATAAATGGCTCGAATATTTTGAGAAACGGTCAAATCAAATTGTCCTTTTTGTTCCAGCCAAGTGAAAAACATCGTCCAAGTGGCCAAAGCAAAAAATCCTTGTAGCATCAGTGGACTCCCCACTTTTAGCAGTTCTTTCATAGAAGTTAAATCGAACCTAAAGTGTTCAAACAGCTGGTAATTTTTACGTTCACTGGAAAAAATAAATAAATCAGCAGAAAAAGCATACCGAGTGCATCAGCAATGGTATTCGCTAATGCAGCGCCTTTTATTCCCATTTCGGGAAATCCGAATTGTCCAAAAATGAAGGTATTGGCAAAGAAAACATTACTAGTTGCAGTAATGATGGAGGCATACAAGACAATCATTGACTTCCCTTTTGCCAATAAAAATGCTTGTATGGTGATCGTAATCATGGCAAAGAACAGTGAAAAACTGCGAATTCGAATAAAATCTCCTTGCAATAAAGCAATTTCCTGATTTTTGGAATATCCGACAATTGCCGAAGGTAAGAACCAATAAAGCACACCAAAAAACAGGAGTGCCAAAGTGAAATTTGTAAGAAACGACGTTCCGAAAACCCTTCCAATGGCCGAAATCCGTTCCTCTCCGATTCTCCGTGCAATGATGATTTGGGCACCGTCTCCCATTCCTACCAAACACATGTAAATCGTAACATAAAGTAGGCCTGCGTTTCCGAGTGCGTCAAACGCTTCCGTAGAATAGCGACTAATTAAGGAGGCATCGGTAATCAATACGATGGACTGAATAAATCCAGAGACCATCATAGGCATCGCGACTCCTAAGATTGACTTATAATTTAACGGAAGCATGTCAATCGACCTGAATGATTAATCCTTTTAAATATTCTCCTTCAGGGTGGAATGCATGAATCGGGTGGTCCGCTGGTTGATGTAATTGTTCCAAAATACGCACGTTCCTACCTGATTCTATGGCTGCGGCCACAATTGTGTTTGTGAATAATTGTTTGTCGATGACCTGGGAACAAGAGAAGGTAAAGATGATTCCACCTGATTTAATTTGACGAATGGCATGTGCATTGAGGCGTTTGTAGCCTTGTATCGCTTGGTGTCTTTTTTCACGGTGTTTCGCAAAAGCTGGAGGATCGAGTACCATAATATCATAGTCCTCTTGAAGCTCCTTCATGTAATCCATGGCATCTGCCACAATGGATTCATGGTGTTCATGAAATTCATTCAAGCTGACATTTTCTTCTGTTAATGCAATGGCCTTTTTTGAACTATCCAAGGAATGAACAAGAACAGCCCCCTGATTAAGTGCTTGAAGTGAAAATCCACCAGAATAACAAAAGGTATTAAGTACTTTTTTACCTTTTGCATACTCACCTAAAATCTTACGGTTCACGCGTTGATCAATAAAGAATCCGGTTTTTTGACCGGTAATCCAATCAATGTGGTATTTCACACCATGCTCTTGTGCCACATGAGGTGTTTCGCATGAACCAAGTAAATAACCATCCAACACTTCCTGTCTTTTCGGAAGCGTATCCGATGACTTCGAGTAAACGGCATGCAGGCTTTCACCTAGGGCGTTTTTCAGTGCTTTTGCGATGTGCTCAACGGAAAAATACATGCCAATTGAATGACATTGTATGACCGCAACACCGTTGTAAAAATCAATCACAAGTCCGGGTAATTCGTCCCCCTCGCCATGACAAATTCGAAAAATGTTATTATCTGGAGACAACAAGCCAATGTTTAATCGTGCATCTACCGCTTTTTTGATTTTTCGATCAAAAAATGCTTGGTCTATGACTTCATCCTCAAAACTCAAAATACGAACGGATATCGTCGCATGTTGGAAATGACCAAGTCCTAAAAATTGATTTTTACGCGTCATTAAACAGACCAAATCCCCGTCTTTTAACGATGTTGTTTCTGATTCGATTGCACCCGAGAAAACCCATGGATGTCTCCGCATTAAAGATTGTTCTTTTCCTTTACGAATGAATAGTGTAGGATATGTCATAAGCGCAAAGTTACATAATCCATATACAATCGAATCATGATGCTGCGTTCAACTGTACAGAAATTCCGGGATTTTGTCGTGATTGTCCTAATTTCGACTTACTTTTGACGGAAATAAAGATGAAATATGTCAAATAAACGAATTCTTAAAAGAAACATCAATGAGATGGTCTTTGACGTGGTTGAAGAATGTTTTCACCACCAAATGTTGGATGAGTCTAAAGCTCCAGCAACCGAAAAATTAATCACAGAGGCAGCAAATTTTCAAGATGTGATCCTTAGTCGCATGCATAAAGCAAAAGGCAAAGCTGAATTTCGTGCGATTGTTGCCGAAGTTGAAGCCAAAGCATTGACATTTGTGGATGCCTTAAACGCATTGAACAAATAAAAACATGCTTCAGTTAGATTGGAAACGCATGCTCGCAGCATTTGGCGTAATTTCTTTTCTAATGGTGCTCCTTACTACCCGCGCAACTGACCCATTTTGGAACGCAGTTGCGCTTGGTGGACTCATGATTTTCTTTTGGATATTTGAGGTGATATCCATTTACGTCACAGCCTTACTCCCTTTCATTTTAGCAATTCCACTTGGACTTTTAGATAGCAGTGATTTAGCTGCAAGTTATGGAAACAGTAACGTTTACTTGTTTTTTGGCGGTTTTGTGTTGGCATTAGGCCTGGAAAAATGGAAAGTTCATGAGCAAATTGCGCGTCGAATCATCAATATTGTGGGTGATTCCAAACCAAGAATTTTATTAGGCTTCATTTTGAGCACAGGATTCCTCAGCATGTGGATTTCAAATACGGCTACTGCTTTGATGATGTTACCAATGGCAATAGCTATCATTCAAGCGATGCCCGTAGCGCATCAAAAATCAAAATTTTCGCTATTACTCATGTTGAGTATTGCCTATGCATCTAGCATTGGTGGGGTTGGAACACTGGTTGGTTCTCCGCCAAATACACAAATGGCCGCAATCCTACAAAAGAATTTTCATGTAACGGTGAGCTTCCTAGATTGGATGAAAATTGGTATGCCCATCGCCATTGTCATGTTATTGGTGATGTACCTCGTTTTTTACGTTGCACTGGGAAAAGAACGAACGGAATTACATGATGTGCATTTACCCAATGCGCCATGGACCAATGAACAACTCAGGGCCTTGTTCATTTTTGGTTTGGTCATCTTTTTATGGTCATTCCGAGAGTTAATTACCTATTGGTCAGGATTTAAATACGGCGATGAAAGTGCTGCCATTTTCGGTGCAATTTTACTTTTTATTGTTCCAGGAAAAAGTGAAAAAAAACCACTTTTGGATTGGAAGGATACAGAGAAACTACCTTGGGGAATACTTCTTTTATTTGGTGGCGGCTTAGCTCTTGCTCAAATTTTCGAGAAAAATGGCATTGTAGAAAAGTTAACTACCTTATTTCAATCGTATACGGACATGTCCATCCCAGCCATCGTTCTCTTGGTAGTAGTCATATCAGTATTTGCTTCGGAAGTCATGTCGAACTTAGCATTAGTGACCATTTTTGTTCCGGTAATTGCCAGTTTTGCAAAGGAAGCGGGCTATGACATTTTTCAGTTATGTATGACGCTTACGTTAGGAGCGAGTCTTGCTTTCATGATGCCGGTTGGAACGCCTCCGAATGCCATTGTTTTTTCAACAGGTTATGTAAAAATCCATCAAATGGTTAAAATGGGTTTTATTTTCAATCTTATCGGAATCGCTTTAATTACATTGTTTATCCTCCTTTTTTTGTAATTCGATTATAATTCTTATTTTCGATAACACTAAAACTAAACCATGATTACTGCTGAAAGACTTTTTGAAGTCCCAGATCATCAACTGAAAAATTACCCTAATTCCAGTATGTTCGTTAGCAAAACGGCAGGTATTTGGGTGCCCATCTCTACGAGTGATTTTATTGATAGAACCATGAGTGTGGCTAGGGGCTTAGTTTCCATGGGAGTGCAAGCCGGTGATCGAGTTGCGGTCGCTAGTTCAAATCGCTTGGAATGGAATATCTTGGACATCGCTGTACAAAAAACAGGTGCCATATTAGTCCCGTTATATCCCAATATTTCAGAGAGTGATTATCGATTTATTTTGAATGATTGCGCAGCAAAAATATGCCTAGTTTCGAATCAGGAATTAGCCGATAAAATCACGAACATACGTGGCGACGTTCCAACCTTGGAACACCTATTTTCCTTTGATAAATTAAGTTCTGTACCTCATTGGTCTTTTATTGAGGAGCAAAAAACACATACGGAAGAAGAACAAGTTCGAGAGCGCATGAAGAATGTGAAGAATGGTGATTTAGTGACCATTATCTATACTTCAGGTACAACAGGCAATCCAAAAGGAGTAATGTTGTCGCATCAGAACTTACTATCCAATGTGTCTGCTTGTATTGAACCAATTCCTGCTGACAATCATTCCCGAGTTTTAACCTTTCTTCCGATTTGCCATGTTTATGAACGCATGTTGCATTATTTATACATGTACCTTGGTTGTTCCATTTACTTTGCCGAGTCGATGGATACAATCGGCGAAAACATCAAAGAGGTTCAGCCTGATGTTTTTTCAGCTGTTCCAAGATTGATTGAAAAGGTATTTGATAAAATTTTAGCAAAAGGAGATGAATTAACAGGGATTAAACGGGGATTATTTTTCTGGGCTTTGAACCTTGCTGAAAATTACGATAATGTTCAAAGTACCGGATCCTACAAGATAAAGTTAGCAATTGCGCGCAAATTGATTTTCTCAAAATGGCAGGAAGCGTTGGGTGGAAAAGTGAAGGCTATTGCATCGGGAAGTGCTGCCTTGCAACCGCGTTTGGCACGAATCTTCTTGGCTGCGAATATTCCAATTCTAGAGGGTTATGGGTTAACAGAAACGTCTCCCGTTGTAACAGTAAACAATTTTGTAACGGGTATTCGAATCGGTACGGTTGGTGCTTTAATTGAAGGTGTACAGGTGAAAATTGCGGAAGACGGAGAAATTTTAGTAAAAGGGCCAAATGTGATGATGGGTTATTATAACCAACCAGAAGCAACAAACGAAGTGATTGATTCGGAAGGATGGTTTCACACAGGTGATATAGGCGAGTTTCAAGAAGGAAAGTTCTTAAAAATCACGGATCGTAAAAAAGAAATATTTAAAACTTCGGGAGGTAAATACATTGTGCCTCAGGCGATGGAAAATCGATTTAAAGAGTCGCGTTTCATTGAGCAAATTATGGTCATTGGTGAGGGTGAAAAATTCCCTGCTGCATTTGTTGTTCCTAATTTTGCATTCGCAAAGGAATGGGCTCAACGTCATGGTCACCAATTTGATGCACTTTCGAATGAGGAAATCATCAAACAAACCGTTTTTGTTGAACGAATGAATCGAGAAATAGCTGAAATTAATCAAGGATTTGGGAATTGGGAACAAGTGAAAAAAATCGCATTATTACCAACCGAATTCAGCATTATTGGAGGGGAGTTAACACCTACCTTAAAATTGAAACGAAAGAAAATCCTGGAGAAATACCAAGAGGGTTACGACAAGTTGTTTAAATAAAAAAAAGCCATCATGTGATGGCTTTTTTTATTTCAATGAAATACAATTAATTTGTTTTTTTAGAGCAGCAAGATGATTGTTGCGTTGTTGAACAAGATTTTCCTTGTTGTGATGAACAACAAGATCCTTTTTTCTTTTTCTTTTTTCTCTTATCGTCATCTTTTTTAACAACTTCTGTTCCAGTTACTGCTGCGTAAGTAGATGTTGCCATAGATCCAACATATGTGAATAAGGCTAATGTTAAAATTACTTTTTTCATAATGATTATTTTATAAGGTAAATATACAAATTAATTCAGTTGTCCAATTCGCGTTAATTTAGCTTTTACGACATCTCCAATGGATACGTCAATTTTTGTCCCTAAAGGTAGGAATAAGTCAATTCTTGATCCAAATTTTATAAATCCAAATTCTTGACCGAGTTCTACATATTGTCCTTCCGTTGGATAGTAACATATTCTGCGCGCTACAGCTCCAGCTACCTGTCTGAATAACACTTCTTTTCCATTCGCATGTTCTACTACCAAGGTACTTCGTTCGTTGTCTGTACTACTTTTTGGATGCCAAGCTACCAAAAATAAACCAGGATGGTATTTGATGTATTTGACGATTCCCTTAATTGGGTGATAATTCGCATGCACATTGAGCGGTGACATGAAGATGGAAACTTGAATTCTGCGATCGTTGAAATATTCCGTTTCTGTCGTTTCTTCGACGACCACAACTTTACCATCAGCCGGACACATGATGTCATTTGAACCACCAACGCATGTCCGATTGGGCACACGAAAAAACTGAATAATTAAACCCAGTAATACAA
>JBEEIV010000203.1:0-6232 GCA_041169645.1 Bacteroidota bacterium | reverse complement strand
AACGCGACGAATGATGCGTTCGCTTCCAAACGTTTCATCTTCCGTAGGAGCTTCTATATTTGGATCGGTGTTCAGACGGATGGATTGCAAATGCACGTTGTATACACGAAATGTATCATTGTTTTTAATGATGTCGGCATAAATGCAATAATTGAAATCCCCACTTCCTTGAGATTCAAACATCACATCTCCTTTTGATATAATGGGGTATTTCGAAAACATAGCAATGCCATAATTTTGACGTGTGCTGCGTTTATGTGCACTTCGCTCATGGAAATTTCGATTTCCCATGATGGCGAAAAGGGAATCTATCACTTCAAAATTCGTTGGTTTATCTTGTCTGTAGTATTCTTGAAGGCAAAGCACATCTGGATCGGTACGTCGGATGTATTCAAAAATCTGATTTCGATGTTCGATGGATTTTGGGTAAGAAGGATTGAATAAATCAAACAATCGTACGTTATATGTGAGGATTTTTAATCCATTTGGATCTGCTGGTTCACTGCTTGAAAAAGCAAAACTTCTAAAGTGCATTTTTCCTCCTAATCCGAGGATTACCAACGCATAAATCGCCCATTTCGATCTTCCAATGCTCCAGATTACGAGCCATGAAACATTGATGACCAATAAAACGGGGTAGATTAATCCAAAAAAGGGTAGGATGGGAAGTGTTTTCGGGTGTATAAACGGCGCCAAATAACACAAAATCATTGCGCCGAAACTGAGGACACTGGCAATTTTCAGGATCGTAGAAAAACGAAAAAGACGTTTCAATAAATTAGCCATTTTTGCTCTGGTTGAATAAGAAGTCTTTCTCTGCTTTGGTTAAGGAATCATAGCCGGATTTGGATATTTTGTCCAAAATTTGGTCCATGCGTTCTTGTTTTTGTCGTTTTTCTACGTTGAATTCTTCGTCTGTTTTAAAACGAGTACGTGTAGGTTTTGCTTGCTTTTTTGTACCAAACATGCCTTTCAATCGACCAGAAAATGCTTCCATTCGAGTTAGGATGTTTTTCTTGGAGTGAAGGTTTTGAATGGACAACAGTCCGAAAAGGGCACCGCCCAAATGTGCAAAATGTGCAATTTGATCCGCTGTTCCAATATTAATGAGGTCCTTGAATAAGAAGAACAAAGCCAAAAAATAAATGCGAATGGGAAATATCCCAAATAATTGAACTTGTAAATTAGGCTGATAAAACGCGAGTGCAGTGAAAATGGCCATAATTGAACCGGAAGCACCGATAATCACCACATTTGTTCCTTGTAGTGCAGGGAATAAATTATGTGCTACTATTTCTAAAATTCCACCAAATACCCCTCCGAATAAATAGGTAAGCCATAATTTTTTTCTACTGAAGTATTGTTCAAAAAACCTCCCAGAGAAATAGAGAAATAACATGTTGAACAATAAATGTCCAAATTGTTCATGGGTAAAAATACTCGTCACAAGTCCCCACGGAGCTCGAATGAATTCAGAAAATGCGCTATTTAAATCAAACAATTGATGTATCCATCCATCACTGATTGTTGCGTCAATTTTATAGAGTAGAAAACTCTTTTTTAGGATTAAAATTAATAAGAAAACACACACATTGACAATAATCAATCTGTTGGTCATTGTACCCGATTTGAGCTGGTACTTGAATTCTTGTATCAAATTTCTTCCTTGCATTTACCAAAAATTTGAACGGTCCGCTTTTCTCCAGAATAATACAATGATAGCTCCAACAATGGCTCCTCCCACATGGGCGAGATGTGCCGTGTTATCGTTTGCATTATTTTGAAAGGAAAGGTATACCTCGATTAAAAAATAGGCTGCAACAAAATATTTTGCTTTAATCGGAATGGCAAAGTAGAGTCGGAATTCGGTATTCGGAAATAAAATGGCAAAGGCTGCCATTACACCAAAGATGGCTCCCGATGCTCCCACCATTGGCGTAAAGGATTGTGAAGCGTATTCAATAACAGCGGAACTATTTGTTAAGATGAGCGCTTCTTGGTCGTTGTTTACAATGTATTGGTTGATTTCATTCATCGAAAAACCCTCTTGGATGATCAGTGCTTTCAATTGAGAAAGTTCGTAAACACCCATAATGTTGTATAACGCAAAAGCTCCTAGAGCTGTGGAAAGATAAAAAATGAAAAACCGTTTGGCTCCCCAGATATGTTCCAAATAAGCGCCTAAAATGGCAAACAAATACATGTTAAATAGAATGTGGAAAAATCCACCGTGCATGAAAAAGTGCGTAACAACCTGATAAGGTTGAAACAATGGGGTATTCACGATGTGCGCCCCAAGACTAGACGTTAAGTTAATACCTTGAGTTTGTAAAACAAGCGTTGCCAAATAGAACATAATGTTCAATAAAATGATGTTCTTGGTAACTTGAGGTAGGTTATTTAACATGGTTAAAAGTTTGAGGAAATTGCTGTCATTGAAATCGTGTGCATGATTTTTTTTCCATTTGGAGCGATGGCATGCTCTTCGCATTGAAAGAGACTTTCAATCAATGATTGAGCTTCCTCCGTTCCCCGTACAATCGCATCTTTTGAGGCATTCTGAGTGAGGCGACTGACCAAATAATGAGCAACATCACCTTGATCGATGTCGCGGTTTTGTAAATCTGCAAGTAAGGCATCGATGCATCCATCAATGCTACTTTCCGGAAGCACACTTGGTACTCCGTGAATCGAGAGTAGCGATGACCCTATGCTACAATGGAAACCCAATTGTTGTAATAATTTTTCATTGTTAGACCACAAGTCTAATTCAATATTTGAAACGTGTTTTTCAATCGGAAAAAGTAATTGTTGTGAGTCCAAGGCATGATGGATAAATTTTGCAATTAATTCATCGTATAAAATGCGCCATTTTGCTCGTTTAACATCAATCACTAATAAACCTGATTTGGTGGGTGAGAAAACGTATCTGTCGTGGATGAGGTAATTGCCTTGCGGTGTTTCGCTGTCAAATGGAATCGATTGCACGTGAGCATCAGCCGTATCATCATCTATTTGATAGAATTGTTCCCAATCCGCAGGACTCGGCATTGCTTGACCAAAGCCCTCATTTTTCAGGGCAGTTGAAAATCCATTCCCAGTTGATGTCCTCGTAGTATTTTGCGACTGAAACGGATTGAAAGTAGGGTCCACAGTAATTTGAGGTTCAACTGGGTCCGATTTTCTGAATGTACTCGGAACGTCAAAACTAGTCTCCGCTTCAAAATCCAATGTTGGAAAAATATTGTATTTCCCGAGTGCTTGACGAACGCTACTCAGCAAAATGGAGTAGATAAACCGATCTTCTTCGAACTTAATCTCCGTTTTGGTAGGGTGAATGTTGACATCAATTTTTGCTGGGTCTACTTCGAGGTATATGCAGTAACTTGGATAATGTTTATCGCTGATCATTCCTTCAAAGGCTTTTGTTATCGCATGATGAAAATAGGAATCCTTGAAAAAACGATCATTTACAAAGAAAAATTGTTCGCCTCTAGTCTTTTTTGCAGTGTCGGGTTTCCCGAGAAATCCCTTGATGGAAACGATATTGGTTTGTTCTTCGATTGGGACAAGTCTTTCATTGCTGTTTCGACCAAAAATACTGGCTACGCGCATGCGGAGGACACCGGCTTGAAGTTGATAAATTTCTTGTCCGTTGTGATGTAAACTAAATTTGATGCTCGGATGAGCGAGTGCAACACGTTCAAATTCATCCCGGATGTGTCCAAATTCGATGCTCTCAGATTTTAAAAAGTTTCTACGAGCGGGCACGTTGTAAAACAAATTTTTCACTTCGAAGCTTGTTCCCGTAGCACAGACAATCTGTTCGTTCGTTTTAATCGTGTTACCCTCAATTTCAATCAAAGTCCCAGTGTCTGATGCTTCTTTTTTTGTACGCATGCTCACGTGGGCAATGGAAGCGATGGAAGCAAGTGCCTCACCGCGGAATCCTTTCGTTTGCAATTGGAACAAATCATCCGCACTTTTTAATTTGCTTGTCGCATGACGTTGAAAACACTTCACCGCATCTTCTGGTGTCATTCCATCCCCGTCATCCACTACTTGAATCAAGGTTTTTCCGGCATCCTTTACGTGCAATTGCACGAATTTCGCTCCTGCATCGATGGCGTTTTCCATGAGTTCTTTGACCACAGAAGCGGGTCGTTGGATGACTTCGCCAGCAGCAATTTGATTGGCAACATGTTCAGGAAGCAAATGTATGATACTCATGAACATGAAAGGTTAGGGGAGTAATATAACCTCCAAATGATGGGACCGAATTGATCACAATAAAAGCTGCTATTTCTGTGCATTGTCACATGCAAAAATAACGATAATCCACGGGAATTTCCCCTTTGAAACTGAACTTAAACGATTTTTTTACATTCGTACAATCGTACCTCGGTATTCGGCTTTCTCACCCGCAACTGGTTTCTGTAAAACGACTTTCCAAATGTATGCTTTATTGTTTGGAACCATTACACCGTCACGTCGGTCAATTCCATCCCAAGCATTGTCTGCATCTGTTGACTCAAAAACAAGTCCACCGTTGTCTGGATCGAGCACGATTAATTTAAATGGTGTATCTCGGATCGTCAAAGCAAAAGGCATAAACGTGTTGTTTCGGCTATTTAAAGACTGCGGATTGAATGCATTGACAGCGAGTAAATTATAGTCTGAACTTACGGTGATGAGCTCTTTTTCAATCGACACACAACCATTGCTTGAGGAAGCTTGAACCTCAACGATTACATTTCCTTTGTCGAATGCAAGAACTTGAGTTGATTTTCCACTGGCGTTGCTCAGTGAGTAGTTTGAGTGCCATGATAGCGTTTGTTCGCTGGATTCAACGTTGCAACTGATTTTTGGCAGGCCATCCTCGTAAGTAACGGTTCTGTCTGTAGTCAAATTGATGCTTGGAGACTCTTTTACATCAAACGATCCGAATTCTTCAAATTGTCCGTATGGACCAGAATTTGCTGTCAATTGAACTTTTCCAGCTTCTTCTAATTTGATGCTAATCGCTTCATTGTAATTGAAATGGAATGATTTCCCGGCATAATTGATCATTCTCTGATGTTTTGGATCTGCTTCCATTGAGAAGATTTCACCTTGACATCTGTTTTTAAAGTCATAAATGGCGATTCCATTCGTGTGATCTATGATGAGGATGTTTTCATCAGGTTTTTCATTTGAGCGCTTGAGGTCAAGAATATTTTCTTGATTTGTCAAATCCGTTAGGATATTAGGAAGTGAAACATCAAATAACTCAGCGTTCATCGTGACAACGTTCTCTTGCAATTGAATTTCCTCTGGAGCTTCATTTATCAATGGATTGTTGCGAAGTAAGTTCGATTTCTCAGTCGGGGTTTTTGTTGTGAGTTCTTGTTTTGTTTGTTCTTTTGAGGTCGCATTAGTTGTAGGTAACGAAGTTTTTCGTTCATCAGCATTGCGCGCAAAAAATAACGCAGTAATTCCGGCAACAACCACCAAAGCAGCAGACCATTTTACGCCTGTATGTTGGTACCATTTTTTAGGACTTAATTTTTGATTTAGCGCATCCCACGCATTTGCATCGTAAGGATATTCGAAATCATTCAAAGCCTTTTTAAAACTATTTTCTAAACCATCTTTCATCTGTCGATGTTTACAAATTTTTCATTTAATATGCGTTGAAGGTTCATTTTCGCCTTCGCCAAATTGGATTTTGAGGTTCCTTCGCTAATTCCCAAAATGGCAGCAATTTCTTTGTGTGAACAATCTTCCAAAACAAACAAGTTAAAAACCGTTCGATACGCGGGAGAAAGTTTGGATATTGCTTCCATTGCGACCTCAGCTTTTAGGTCAATCAAGTCCAGTTCTTCTCGCTCAACCATCTCATCCCTTCCGTCTTGTTTGAAGTCTGTATCTTGATCACTCAAAAATGGATTTCGCTTGGCTTTCCGAAGGGCATCAATCGCAGTGTTAGAAACTATTCTACGAATCCATCCTTCTAAAGAACCCTTGAAATCAAAAACCTCCAATTTGTCAAAGACCTTTAAAAACGCCTCTTGTAGTACCTCTTGAGCGGTGTCACGATCTGACATATACCGCATGCAAACGACCATCATTTTACCGTAAAATTGTTTGAATAATGCTTCCTGCGAACGTCTTTCGCCTCGGATGCAGCCTTCTACAATTGTCCTTAAATGATCCTGGTTCTCCAATTTTCAACAAGTTAAAAACGTTACTA
>JBEEIV010000202.1:0-2699 GCA_041169645.1 Bacteroidota bacterium | reverse complement strand
TCACCGATGCGGCAAATACCATTCTGCCAAATAGCAATGCAACGGCGGGTCAACTAAAAGCCTATTCCATTCACGACTTTTCATTGTCCTACAAATTCAACAAAAACTATCAATTGAAATTTGGGATCAATAACCTGTTGAATGAAATGTATGCAACGCGACGCAGTGGCGGGTATCCAGGACCAGGATTGTTGCCTTCACAAGGAAGATCAATTTATGGAACGATGATTATACGTTTTTAGTTGAAATGTTTATATTTGGTTGTAAATCAATCTACACCATGAAAAAAATAAGTATTTTAATTTTCTTTCACCTGTCACTTCTGTTCGGTTTGACAAGTAATAACGCGACTGCACAGTCGAATATTTGGGTTCAAAACAATGCTGTTTGGCATTATGACTTTGATTTTTTAAACGGTTCCTATGGTTTTATCAAAACGGAGCACGTTGGAGATACCATGTTGTATGGACATCTGGCGAAAGTATTCTCCTCGACAAGGTATCGTTTTTTTTCAGATCAAAATCAGATTACCCATCTTTCCAGTATTACACCGCTCGATGATCAATACACGTGGAGCAACAACAATCAAGTTTATTATTTGGTAGGTCAGCAATATGAATTGTTGTATGATTTCACTAAAAATCCAGGCGAAAGTTATAATATTGTTTCGCAGGAATCCCCGGTGGATTTGTGTAACCCTGTTTCCGTTACGACGGTTATGGATACAGGTTCCATGGTAATTGATAACACCTTATATCCTACTATGGAATTGAATTCGAGCTATTCAAATTTAACAAAGTTAAACGGCTCTGTAAATGCACGATTCGGAAACTACAGTACGAATTACGCACCAATGACTTGGTTATTCCCTATAAAGAGTGGTTATTTACCTGGACCTATTCCGGCATCACCTTGTGATTCAAACTTGATTATTGAATGGACGTATTTTAGGTTTCGTTGTTTCCAGGATGATAGTATAACGGTGAATCCAGGAAATGTCGATTGCGAATACTACTTAAATCATGTTGGTATGCCTGAATTGAACGAAAACGGTTACCTACTCTACCCAAATCCCGCAGCAGATTTTGTGACCTTGGTTTCTCCATTTGAGGAAAACGATGTACAGGTTTTCACGATTTCAGGGAGCTTGGTTTACAGCGGAAAGTCAACCGCCAAAATTCAAGAAATGAGTTTGGGACTCCCCAAGGGAACTTACATTCTGAAAGTCTCATCTGAAAATCAGTTGCGCTATACAGAGAAATTAGTGATTCAGTAATTCGTTTTCTGCTTCCTCCGAACTTTTTATTTCAGTTGGTTTAATGTATTCTTTCAGGGTCCAACGAATCAAAACAAAAGCGATTAGCGCAATAACTGCAGCGACCCAAAATGGTGTTCCGAGACCCAGGTTGGAATTAGGAATACTGGTCTTAAAGTTGTAGTAAAACCACATAAACAATGGTGGACCAATGATCTCAGCTAAACTCATTAAACTCGTAAAAATTCCTTGGAGTTCTCCTTGTTCATTGCTTTGTACTTGTCCAGATATTATCGAACGAATAGCAGGATCTACAATTCCTGTAAACGCATAAGGAAGGATAATGGCGTACATCATCCATCCTTGATTAATTAATCCCAATCCGATGAGTACAAAAATGGAGAGAAATAGTCCTGTTTTTGCGGCGTTTTTCTGCCCCAATTTCGCCACTATTTTACCCGTTAATGCTCCTTGAACAATACCAAAACAAACACCAACCACCGCCAATGAAATCCCTACTTCTTTGATGGTCCATCCAAATTTTTCCATTGTGTAAAAGTTCCATGCAGAATGCACGCACATGGATGTCAAGATGGTGAGAAAGGTCACCAAAAATAAGTACTTCAATTTCTTGAATCTTTTTATTTGTTGAATTGCTCCAAAAGGATTGGAACGCTTCCATTCAAAGGCACGACGGTTTTCAACTGGTAAAGATTCCTTTAAAATGATGAAACCGTACAAGAAATTGGCCATGGAAAAGAATGCCGCTACCAAAAAGGGTGTACGAGGACCAAATTCTGAAAGGAGTCCACCAATTGCCGGACCAATCACGAATCCAATGCCAAAGGCAGCACCAATCATTCCGAAGTTTTGGGCGCGTTTATCCGGTGTAGAAATGTCCGCAATGTACGCTGAAGCAGAGGTGAAACTTGCCCCAAAGATTCCAGAAACGGCACGACCAATAACGAGCCACCATAAATTTGGTGCAAAATACATGACGAGGTAATCCAAGCTCATTCCGAGTACAGAAATCAATAAAATCGGACGTCGACCAAAGCGGTCACTTAAATTACCAATCAACGGAGAAAAAAGAAATTGCATGAATGCATATGCACCCATGACCCAACCAAAATATTTTGATGCTTGACCAATGGGAACATTTGCTGTCTCGGAAACCAAAGTTGGAAAAGAAGGGATTATAATTCCTAAACCAATGGAGTCTAAGCATATCGTTACTAAAATAAAAAGCAAAGCCGATTTCGGATTGATGACATTCATGGGATCTTGGGTCTGGTTTGAGTCGCAAAGATATACAACTCCGAGAGATTGGTAGATTAAGATGTGATGAATTTAGTTAAGGTATTTATACTGCTCCCCTTGCTCAATTAACTGTTCGATGTTTTTCAACACCTGTTTCATGTATTTCCTCCAAAATAGTTTGGTG
>JBEEIV010000201.1:0-4133 GCA_041169645.1 Bacteroidota bacterium | reverse complement strand
TGGAGAAAATCGAACTGGTTTTATGTTGGAAAATGAGTTCGATGATATTGAGGTTGTATTGAATGCTTTGATGTCTGAATTGAAATCAAATGGAACATTATTGTTCACATGTACAGAGAATGACAGTGAATACGTTTCCATGAAAATTAATGCTTATTTGAACTTGGTACAACTAATATGAGAGAATACTTAAAATACTTAAAAGGCGATCCTGTCATTTGGATTATTACCATCTTAATGATGTCTTTTTCGTTAGTAACGGTGTATAGTTTTGTTCCAATTTTGGTTAAAATCGAAGGAGGATCTCCTTTTCAATATTTATTTAAACATTTGGTCTATGTCGTGATTGGTTTTGCATCCATGTTTGCCATACATAGACTCAAATCGAAATACTTTAGTCAGTTGGCTAAGTTTTGTTATTACCTGGCGATATTACTCCTCTTATTTACGGTTTTTTTCGGCACCGAAGTGAACGGTGCAGGTAGATGGATTCGAATCCCCTTTGTTAAATTAACGTTTCAATCTTCTGATTTTGCTAAGCTTGCCTTGATTATCTACGTCAGTAGAATCTTGGTAAAGAAAAAGGACAAATTAGATAGTTGGAAAGAAGGAATTCTTCCGCTGATGATTCCGATTGGTGTGATTTGCGCACTGATTGTAAAGGATAATTTCTCGACAGCTGCGATGCTTTTCATGCTTTGCATGGCCTTGTTATATATTGGGAGAGTTCCTTGGAGTAAATTATTTGCCATGGCTGGTGGAGGAATTGCCCTAGCAACACTCACGGTAATGATTCACCTTGCGGCGCCAGATTTGGGTCTTTTACCGCGTTTTGATACATGGAAAAATCGTTTGACGAATCGAATGGAATCTGACTCGCAGGACATTAAAACAGTTCAGGCAAATGCGCAGGCGAAAAATGCGCAACTGGCCATTCATGTGGGTTCGGTTTTTGGTCAAGGTGTGGGTGATGGAAAATTGAAAGAATACCTGCCTGAGGCATATGCCGATTTTTACTATGCAAGTTTTGTCGAAGAGTTTGGATTTTTAATGGCTGTGTTTCTAGCCTTATTGTATTTGATATTATTGTTTCGAATTATAAAAATTGCGTTAAAAACTCCCGACCCTTTTCAATCCTATGTATCTCTTGGAATTGGCATTCATCTACTGACGCAAGCCAGTATAAACATGTTGGTGTGTACCGGAGTTTTTCCTGTGACTGGACAAAACATGCCATTCATGGCTATGGGTGGATCCGCATTAATCATGGCTTGTGTGTCAATAGGTGTCATTCAAGCATTTGCAAAAGATATAGAAAAAGATAAAGACAATCTTGCTTTCGAGCAGGGATAAAGTGAAGCTAGCAATGAGCATACAACGTGTAATTATTTCAGGAGGAGGAACAGGTGGACATATTTTTCCAGCGGTTGCAATTGCCGATGAAATCAAAAAACGAAATCCTAATGCTGCCATTCTTTTCGTAGGTGCGTTAGGGAAAATGGAAATGGAAAAAGTACCTCAATCCGGTTATGAGATTGTTGGATTACCCATTGCTGGTTTTCAACGAAAATTGACTTTTTCAAATTTTTTATTGCCTTTTAAAATTGTTAAGAGTCTTTGGAAAGCACGGTCAGTTTTGAAAAAATTTAAGCCAGAATTGGTCATCGGTGTTGGTGGATACGCAAGTGGCCCAACACTCAAAATGGCGAACCTTCTCCACATCCCTACGCTTATTCAAGAACAAAATTCTTTTCCGGGAAAAACCAATCAATTATTAGCAAAAAAAGCGGCGAAAATATGCACGGCTTATAGTGGAATGGAGCAATTTTTTCCTTCGTCTAAAATTGTGGAGACTGGAAACCCGGTTCGCAACTTAGTTTCTCAGCAGTCTGAGTTGCAAGAGGAAGCACAAAAATTCTTTCAACTCGATCCATCCAAAAAAACCATTTTGGTGATTGGGGGGAGTTTGGGTGCTCGGACATTAAATGAAAGTGTGATCAATAAGATGGCTCTTCTACAGGGTTCTTCGACTCAAGTAATTTGGCAATGTGGAAAAAACTATTTGTCACAAATGGAAGAACAAGCTCAGGAATCTTGGAAGCCAAATGTGCAATTCCATGCATTCATCCAACGTATGGACCTTGCTTATGCTGCTGCTGATGTCATTATTTCTAGGGCAGGAGCATTATCCGTTTCGGAATTGACTTTAATCGGAAAACCAGTCATTCTGGTTCCTTCTCCCAATGTGGCAGAGGATCATCAGACGAAAAATGCGATGGCGTTGGTTAAAAATGACGCGGCAATCTTAGTGAAAGATGCTGAATCAAAAGAATCACTCATTCCAAAAGCAATTGAACTACTCGCAAATTCGGAAGCGTGTATGCTCCTTTCGGAATCCATTAAAAAATTAGCCAAACCTAATGCATGTAAGGATATTGTCGATGTTTGTGAAACCATAATAAATTCAAATGCAGCAATTTAGTCGCTATAAAAGTGTTTATTTTATTGGTATCGGTGGGATAGGAATGTCCGCTTTAGCGCGCTATTTCAAACATCAAGGATTTTCAGTGGGCGGTTACGATAAAACACCTTCTCCCTTGACAAGTCAATTAGAACAGGAAGGGTGCGAAATTCATTTTGAAGATCTTGGGGATGCGGTGCCTGTTTCCTACTCGGATGCTTCCACTACGTTAGTGGTTTATACCCCTGCAATCAAGCAACTTGGTGAGTTAAGCTATTTTAGGAAGAATGCATTCACCCTGTTAAAACGCGCAGAAGTTTTGGGAATGTTGACACGTCAATCCAAAGGACTTTGTGTAGCGGGAACACACGGAAAGACAACCACAAGTTCTATGTTGGCTTTTTTATTGGATCAGTCTTCCTGGAAATGCAATGCCTTTTTAGGTGGTATTGCGACGAATTTTCAATCCAACCTGGTTTTAAATCAAGAAAGTGAATACACGGTGATTGAAGCAGATGAGTTTGATCGTTCCTTCTTGCATTTGTCACCTTTTGCCACAATTATTACGGCAGCAGACCCGGATCATTTGGATATTTATGGTACTGCCGATCAATTCAAAGAAGGATTTCGCCAATTCGCAATGAAACTTGATCCAAATGGTATCTGCATGCAGAAAGAGGGATTGAATTTACCTACCTTAGGAAACACGTTTACCTATGCCGTTGACTCAAAAACAGCAGACTACGAAGTAACTCGATTTACGTGGGTGGATGGATTCTTATGTGCAGATGTTCGCTTGAAAAATACCTGGTGGAGAGAAGTTCAGTTTGGCTTACCTGGGGTTCACAATGCAGAGAACGCATTGGCGTGCATTGGGCTTTTGCATGAGCTTGGAATGGATGAACAAGTTATCCGACAAGGACTTAAAAATTTCCAAGGTGTAAAACGTAGGTTTGAATACATTATTCGATCAGAAAAATTAGTGTATGTCGATGATTATGCGCATCACCCCGCGGAAATTAAAGCCTTGGTACATTCGATTCGTTTATTGTACCCGGAAATGAAAATTACCGGTGTATTTCAGCCGCATTTATTTTCTAGAACCAAGGATTTTGCGGAAGATTTCGCACATGAATTGTCGACCTTGGATGAATTGATACTATTGCCAATTTATCCCGCTAGGGAAGAACCTATTTTGGGCGTTTCAAGCGAGTGGCTACTTTCAAAGTGCAATTTGAGACAAAAATCCATCAAAAAACCAAGCGAACTTTTACCTTACTTGAGTGAATATAATCAGGGAGTACTCTTGACGATAGGAGCGGGCGACATCGATCGCTTGGTGCTACCACTGAAAGAATTGCTCACGATAAATCTAACGGATTGACATGAAAAAGTGGATTAAAATTGTCATATGGGTACTCGTTGCGGCATTGGTCGTTACCATTCTTGTTTTCGCAAATAAGGAGGAGCAAAATAAAAAATACACCAAACCTGACATCTCTATTCATGTCGATGGCGACGCTTTTTTAACGGAGCCTGAACTCATTGATCGACTCGATTTTCATGGTTTAATCGAACAGCAACAAGCCATTGGCAAACTGAACATCCGAAAAATCGAATACGTCATTTCACATATGCCAGAAGTGAAACATGTGAAAGTTTTTAAACGCAT
>JBEEIV010000200.1:0-6502 GCA_041169645.1 Bacteroidota bacterium | reverse complement strand
CGGGGCTGTGGAAACACCTCCCCTAAAAAACCACTTTTCATGGGGTTTGTATTCGGTTCCAACTTTTACTTGAAGTGGTGAGCTCACGTTTTTTTCCAATTCTGTCAGTACATTCAATTGATCAGATAACTGATATGCCATTCCCAATCTCATGGAACTGATGATGCGTTCGTTTAATTCGGAGGAGATTTTCGTTCGACCAATATTCGATGCGCACAGACCAAATTGAAGTCGATTTGTAAAATAAACCAACACACCCAAATCTGCACTTGCCCGAGAAACCGCCCCATAATTTTCATTGAGTTTCATCCAATGGTGGTTTAGTTTGAGTCCTATGGAAACTTTATCCGAAAGCAACATGGACATCCCTGCACCCGTTTTCATGGTACGAAATTGCTGGTATCCGTAAACTTGTGTACCCAGGGAAAAAACCATTTTTTTGAATGGCAAAGCATAAACCAATCCTTGCGACTGCAATTCTTTCAATCCAAAGCGATTTTGATAACTTAATCCGATGGATTGTTTTTTTAAACCAACAAGTGCTGCAGGATTATTGACTTGTGCCCAAACATCTTGCAGCGCAACAGAAGCGTTGGACATCGATAAAGATCGGGCACTGTTCGTGAAGTTCACTTGTCCAAAGACATGCAGACAACTCTGAAAAAAAAGAAGGCATATGATTTGTCTCACTTGCATCGATTATAGGTTCTAAAAATACATTTTTCGTTTGGAATAACCTTCAACTTGTCGATTCTAATCGTTTAGTCGAAGTTCAATCCAAAGTTCTGTCGTATATTTGAAAAAAGAAATTTCAGACATCCATGTCCAAGTTAAACTACCCATTTGAACCCGTGGCACAAGAAGACTGGGTGCTTCAAATTCAAAAAGAACTGCGCGATCAAGCGGACCGCATTACATTCACAGATGACATTGAGGGATTAGCATTAAACATTACTCAGGATCCACCTTTCATTCCAACGATTTCCTTTCAAAAAAAATCTGGAGCGATGAATTGTGTTCATTTTGAACGCATTCAAGATGAAAAAGAAAGTAACCGACGCATGCTTTTGGCACTCATGCAAGGTGCTGATTCGCTATTCATCCGGATAGAAAAAGAGGAGGTGGACTGGAACATGGTTTTCCAGCAAATTGAATTAGCATACATTCACACAGACATATTGATTCAGGATGAATCCCAATTAATTTCCATTAAGGACCAACTATCATCTGACGCATTCGCTCAAATTACTTTAGTTAACGATATCATTTCTCACACTGCAATTGACCACTGTCAGTCGTATTTCAATGGATTTGAACTCCAACAAATTGGCGCTTACTCAATGGACGAATTGAGTACCATTTTATGCAGTTATCACCAGCACCTTTCTAATGGAAATAATGGAAATGTTCTGTTCAGTGTTGGGCTAGGAAATCACTATTTCGTGCAAATTGCTAAACTCCGAGCACTCCATTACCTCATTCAAAAATTAAACCGGCTACATGGACTAACATCCGACAACTATCGCATTCATGCGCATGTGGGCTGGTTGAATAAATCCTTGAAAGATCCACACACCAATTTACTTCGCCAGACTACCGAAGGAATGGCTGCTTATGGAGGTGTAGCGGATGGAATCGTCATACATCCATGGGATGAATACGCCAAGGAAGGAAAAGATGATTTTACCTTACGAATGTCGATCAACATCAACAACTTACTTTCGGAGGAAGCACATTTTAATTGGGTAATCGACCCTATGAAAGGTAGTCGTATTGTGGAAGGACTTAGCACCCAGCTCATAGAAAAAACCTGGCTCCGCATTCAGAAATTAAGTGATATGGATGAATCCTCGATGATTTCATCCGTATTAACGGAAATTGAACAAACCCGACAAAAACGCGTGTCCAAATGGCAACAAGGGGAAGAAAAGTGGATTGGAATAAATGCATACATGAACAATGAGCAAAGCAAAGCCAAAACATGGGGAAAGCTTCCGAGCTACCTCGGAAAAGAATATTTAATCGTTGAAAAAAACTGTTGATATGGCAAAGATTGATTTAAAAAAGATATCGGCATTTGACGCACCTTTTTCAACGGAAAATACAAACACCGAAGAAATTATCACTACTGAAGGCTTAACCTTAAAATCGCACTATGCCGCTGCAGATATCGCTGATTTTACACATGTGAAATACCGTTCGGGATTTGCACCCTTTTTAGGTGGACCATATGCTTCCATGTACGTGTCAAAGCCATGGACCATCCGTCAATATGCTGGATTTTCGACCGCTGAAGAATCCAATGCTTTTTACCGACGAAATTTAGCCGCTGGTCAGAAGGGATTATCTGTCGCATTTGATTTAGCTACCCATCGCGGTTATGATTCGGACCATGAACGCGTAACGGGTGACGTAGGAAAGGCTGGAGTTGCCATAGATTCAATTGAGGACATGAAGCGTCTTTTTGACCAAATTCCCCTGGGAGAAATGTCTGTTTCGATGACCATGAACGGAGCAGTACTTCCGATCATGGCCTTTTACATTGCGAGTGCTATGGAACAAGGTGTTCCAATCGAAGCGTTAAGTGGAACCATTCAAAATGACATTTTGAAAGAGTTTATGGTGCGTAACACCTACATCTACCCACCTACTCCATCCATGCGCATCATTGCGGATATTTTTGCTTTCACCTCGCAACACATGCCTAAGTTTAATTCCATCAGTATTTCGGGATACCACATGCATGAAGCAGGAGCAACAGCAGCATTGGAATTAGCGTACACATTAGCAGATGGAATTGAATATGTCCGCACAGGACTTCAAGCTGGATTAAAAATCGATGAATTTGCTCCTCGCTTAAGTTTCTTTTGGGCGATCGGCATGAATCACCACGTTGAAATTGCCAAATTGCGTGCCGGAAGATTATTATGGGCAAAATTAATCAAGGAATTTAATCCAAGTTCTGCCAAATCCATGGCGCTTCGAACGCATTGTCAAACTTCGGGTTGGTCCCTAACGGAGCAAGATCCATTCAACAACGTTTCGCGTACCTGCATTGAAGCACTTTCTGCCGTGCTAGGTGGAACACAATCTTTGCATACAAATGCTTTGGATGAAGCCATTGCCCTGCCAACCGATTTTTCCGCACGCATTGCACGCAACACGCAAATTTATTTGCAACAAGAAACTGGAATTTGCTCCTTTATTGATCCAAGTGCGGGTAGTTACTACATTGAAACGCTGACCAATGAGTTGGTCAATCAGGCTTGGACCTTGATTCAAGAAGTGGAAGAATTAGGTGGGATGGCAAAAGCCATCGAAACGGGAATTCCAAAAATGCGCATTGAAGAAGCTGCGGCGAAAAAACAAGCTAGAATTGATTCGGCTCAAGAAATCATTGTGGGCGTCAATCGCTATCAAACGGAGGAGAAATCGGATTTCGACATTCTGGAAATTGACAATTCAAAGGTACGCACTTCACAAATTGAAGGATTGAACCAATTGAAAGCATCCAGAAACGAAGCACGCGTAACCAGCCTTTTAGATGAACTAGAAACCGCAGCGAGGGAACAAAACGGAAATTTATTAGAAATTGCCATTCGAGCTGCTCAAGCGCGCTGTACCCTTGGTGAAATTTCCGCTGCTTTGGAGCGCGTGTATGGCCGATATCAAGCGGTCATCCGTTCCATCAGTGGTGTGTATTCAAAAGAAATTATGAAAGATCAAGATTTTGTAAAAGCCACAGAACTAGTGGATGTATTTACCCAATTGGAAGGTCGACGTCCGAGAATAATGATTGCAAAAATGGGTCAAGATGGTCACGACCGTGGAGCAAAAGTCATTGCAACATCCTTTGCTGACATTGGATTTGATGTGGACATTGGACCCTTGTTTCAAACACCAGCGGAAGCCGCCAAACAAGCCGTAGAAAATGACGTTCATATTTTGGGTGTTTCTTCGCTCGCTGCAGGACACAAAACCTTAGTCCCTGAAGTCATCGAAGCACTCAAACAACTCAAACGATCAGATATTATGGTTGTTGCTGGTGGTGTGATTCCTCAACAGGATTACGACTTTTTATATCACGCAGGAGTGTTCGGAATTTACGGTCCTGGAACTAAAATTGCAAAGGCTGCGCAAGAGATATTAAACCTGCTTATTCAGAGTCATGAATAATTTTTTGTAAATTCGGCACAATAATTGAAAACGATCACACAACTAAATACAATGCTTATGTTTTCTAGAAAATTGATTTTTCCTATTTTATTCAGTTTGTTTTGCTTGAGTTCTGGACTCTACGCACAAACACCTAGTTTGCAACTGAAAGAGTCTAAACGTGTGATTACCTTGGATGATGAGGGAAGTAAAAACAACCGCGTCGAAATGAAATCCATTTTTACACCGGCTGGAACCAAGAAAGTAGCAACTTTGTGGGCGATTTCAGGAACAAAAGATAAAGATTGGACCTTTACCAAAGGTGACGAAAAATCGGATGTGATTGAAATTGAATTCAAACGCGTTGGAAACTATAGTGTTTCTCTTTCTGTAACGTATTCAAAATCCAAAAAAAACAAATCTGGCGAAGTTGAGGATGAAGAATTCGATTTAACAGAGGACCGAGATAACTTTATTACCGTTACAAATAATTTAGATGAACTTACTCAAATTCATGCCGATAGTAACTTTATCAAATTGGTCAAGCGTGCTTCAGACTACGTGGTAAAACCGCGCTATGCGAATGACCCAACTCCTTATATTTTCCTTGCTAAAGGGTATTTCGGAATGTACCGTAAGGATTTGAAGGATCCAATGATCGAAGATCCATTTGATGAAGCGATTACAGCAACCGCTACGGCAATTGAAAAAGATGAGAATGGTGTCTTTAAAATGCCCATTCACGAGATGTGGTTAACTAATTTTCAAACAGAATTATTGAATAATGGTGTCATCTATCGTTTGGAAGACGAAGATGGGTATCCTATTTTATACTCGAATAGTGATAAAGAAAAATTAGCCGAAGTAACAGGAGAAATGTTAGATGCTACCGAATCATATACTTCCATTTCAAAAAATCCGATTGCGGCCAAATTTATTGAAGCTGCCGTACGCTATCAAATGAAAGATGTGAAAACAGCCAACCTTATTTGGAAAACGGAAATTCCAAATTTGATGAACATCACAGATCTCGAAAACTTTACCGATGCGGATAAAGATGCTTTAAGAACGGGGGTAATTTTGAGTGCTCAACAGTTAATTCTTCGTGACAAAAACACATTAAATGCGCGAACCATGTTGAAACATGTTGCGAAATGGTTCGAATACGACAAAGACTTCATCGCGTTCTACGAAAAGAAATATCAAAGTTTCGAGAATGAAAAATAAATGAACAATGTGTTCTTAAAAAATAAAAAAGGAAGCATGCGCTTCCTTTTTTTTATGCACGTATATTTGATGCATGAAGTTTCACATCCCAAACTACCTCAAAAACAAATACACCCTGACAGGTATCATCTTTATGGTGTATTTCTTATTCTTGGATGACTGGGATATTTTCACCTTGGTTTCTCAACAGCGCAAATTAAATGCACTTACTGAGCAAAATGGTGAAATGTCCAAACAATTGAATGATACCAAACAGATCCTACGAAGACTCAATAATCCAGATTACTTGGAAGCGTATGCTCGATCAGAGAAATTCTTTAAGCGTGACGATGAAGAGATTTTTGTGATCACTTATAAATAAGATCATTCCGATCAATCAACTTCATTCCTGGATAATAAAATCCTAATATTTGATCATACGTATATCCCTTTTTAGCCATATTCATCGCGCCTTCTTGACACAGTCCAACTCCGTGACCAAATCCTCGGCCATTTAAAACAACCTCATCACCAATGATTTTTGCATTGAAAAAAGTAGATTTCAATTTAAATTGTTCGCGCAAATCACGCAGAGGTATTCCATACACCGGATGTAAATAAAAAGCGGCACGTTGTTCTTGAACAAAATTCTGTAACAAGTGATAGCTGCTGGAATCTTCTATTGGGAAATGGTATTTTTCAACTAGGTATTTTGTCCATTGTTCCTTTGGAATCCTTTTTTCCCATTTCGCCTGCTGAGTACGAATGCAAAACGTATCTTTAAACGAACATAGATTTGGGATTTCCTCATTCCAAATATATTGAGGCTCCGACGTTTGTCCACCGCAATTTGCATGAAAAAAAGTCGGAAAAAGTTCGCCCGCTTGATCAACCATAATGATTCCACGTGTTTGATGTACAGCCGAATCGATGTTAACCGTTGCACTGCGATGATGCAAATATGCTTGACAATGGACGCGATCACACAGGTTATATCCGTTTTCCTTGTGTTTTTTCCAGTTTTTCATGGCATAGGTTCGACTTATAACCGCTTGCGCTTTGTAGTAATTAATTTTCTGACCTGTACCTCCTTCCGATTCAACTACCCCTTCTAAGTACGTTTCCATATCCAGGTTGTTAA
>JBEEIV010000199.1:0-4649 GCA_041169645.1 Bacteroidota bacterium | reverse complement strand
GGACAGTACCTGTTATTCGGACAAGCAAGCAACCAAACGGCATTTAATAGCCAATTGCTTTCGAACATGTTTTTCTTGTTTAATTTCGGATTCAGAAGAGATCTTTATTGATTTTTTGTAGGGATACAAATTCTTGCACTAGATCCTCAAGTGACTGATCTCCATGTAGCACCAGGTGTGCTTCTTCGTAGATTGGCGTGCGTCTTTCCAAAAGTTGACTAATGGATTGTTCTAACTCATTCGCGTTATTTAAAAGTGGGCGATTTTCATTTGCTGCCACGCGTTGAACCAAGCATTGAAGAGGCAACCGAAGGTAAATGACGGTTCCCATTTGTTTCATGCGCTCCATGTTTCCATGAAAACAAGGAAGTCCACCACCTGTTGCAACGATTTCGGTTCAGGAGAAAGCGAAAGTAAAAACTGCTGTTCCCAACGGCGAAATGCGTCCTCCCCTTCCACCTCAAATAGCTCCGATATGGATTTTCCCGTGGTGGATTCCACCCAAACATCGGCATCAAAAAAAGGCAGGGCTAAGTGCTCCGCAAGTATCCTTCCCAGCGTTGATTTCCCTGCACCCATCATTCCCACTAAAAAAACTGGTCTTTTCATCACTATTTGGCTCCTTGAAAATCAGTACATTGCTTTTTTTTCAAAATTTTCATTCAAATTTACTTCAATAATGTTGTGATAACAAAAGAATAATCATATCTTTGCACCCGAATTTAATGATTCCGTAGCTCAGCTGGTAGAGCAATACACTTTTAATGTATGGGCCCTGGGTTCGAATCCCAGCGGGATCACAAACAAAAGTCCACTTCGCAAGAAGTGGGCTTTTTTTGTTTTAAACGCGTTTGAAATTTATTTCAATAAGTGGAGAAAACAAAAAAAGGCCAAACTTTGCGCAGCAAAGTGGACTTTTGTTTGGTATGAGCTAAGCTTGATACTTCACTCCACAATTTCACTCTTAAATATTTGCACCAATTTTGAGTGCAGCCCATGGAAAACTATAATTGTAATGTCCATAACGATGCACAAAAGCAGCTTCTAACCCCAAGGTAAATCCTCTTTTAGACATTAATTGCACGCCCAATGGAACGTAAATTCCTGGACAGGGATATTCAAAAAGCGAAGCTGAATAATTATAGCATAATCCAGTGTAAGGTGCAAAACGCATGACCTTCATTTTTCGCCCATAATAGTATTTTATTCCTCCATACGCACCGATAAAACCTCCACCTATTTCCATGTTCACATGTTCATTGAAAAAATGATTCAAACTGAAGGACAATGCTAATGTTGGTCCACCAAGTGTAAAACTAAAACCCGACTTATATGTTTTTCTTGGATTTGGATATTGCGAATATATCGAAATTGAGAAATAGAAAAGAAATAGAAAGCATGTCGTTATTTTTTTCATCACCAAGATTTTATGGAGATAAAGTTAATTACGTATTATACTGAATGATAATTGAATAACACCACTATCAACTTCGTATTTGCGATTATCACAACTAATTAACCCATTCAATTTAAGGTCGACACACAACGAAATACAGCATGATTACCGATAGGATCCCCTATTCACAAGGTAAAAAATATAGCAACAAAAAAAATGTAGAATGTTAAAAGACTCCCATTTGACAATCGACCATCAACGAATTAATCCATAATGAAAATTTTGGCTGTGAAAGTTCCTTTTCTATCCAAAATTTGCAAAAGGTACAAACCACTTAATAGATCCTCCCTTTTCAACGTGAATTGATCACCTGAAATATTGTCTATTTGTTTTATTGGTTGACCCAAAGAATTAAAAATCAAAAGTGTCGCATTGTCTATATTCAGATTGAACTTAATGGTGGTCTCCTCGTTAAATGGATTGGGATAAATCGTAATCTTATCTCGCGTATCATCAAAATGATGAGTACTTCCGATAGACATGCACGGGGAACAACCATCATCCATGGTATACCTCCATAAATCACCTAAATACTTCATGGTATTGCCTTTAAACCCACCAAAAAACCACAAATTTCCATCCAAATCCATAAACGGCATCGCCCCTGATCTTGCTCCAGGTTTATTTAAAGCATTCGAGGTTCCTTGAATCCCAAAAACAGAATTACTATTGAATGTCGTATCGTTATCTGCCAAAACCCACTCTAACTGGTGTGTATCAAAATAAATCAAGTCATTCAGGTCTCCATTAGTTGTTGACGTACCTGATGCTCCACCCATCAACCATAAATTATCACATTTATCCGTCCAACAAGTCCTTGCCTCCATTCGCGTATGAGGTTTCATCGTTTTATCCATTTGACAGCGTTCTTCATTATAATCAGGCAATGAATTCGCTTGGATCGTATCTCCCCACATCCAGGTCCACATGTTACTACTTTGTTCGTATTTAAACAGAACTGAAAAAGTGAGCAAATTGGTGTAAAGCAGCCAGAAATTTTCATTGGAATCCTTCCATTTTGTAAAGGCATAGTTCGTAATACCCGGAGAATTGTTTGCATCAGGAACACCTTTTACGCCATAAACGGAAATCGCTGCTGTGTCACCATTCATCCAAGTCCATTGATTATCTGCAATTTTATATTTCCACAAACAACCGCTCAGATCAACAAGCCACAGGTTATTCGAGCTATCAGCCCATGTAATATTCGTTTCAATGGAAGAAGGGGGTTTATTTGAGGGTGCGACAACACCCTTAATGCCATAACTGGAACTACCATAAGGAATGGAATCACCCTTCATCCAAGTCCACATATTAGTAGCAATATCATATTTCCACAAATCATTAAATGGCGCACCCATGTTTACATCCAAATAACTCGCACCTCCGAATAACCAAAGATTCCCATCATTGTCCGTCCATGTTTGTGGCGTAACTCTTTCACCAGGTGAATTCGTGGCACTTGGAACACCTTGTTGACCATATACAGGTGGGTGATTTGTTGAAGGACCAGATCCCTTCATCCAAGTCCAAACGTTTGCATTTACGTCATATTTCCAAAGGTTATCGCTCCATCCGGATATCGTTTCACCACCATAGAGCCAAAAATTACCTTGGTGATCAGTCCATTCACCAGCTTCATAAATACCAGCAGGTTTGTTGGTGACAGCAGGAATTCCTAGTGTTCCAAAATTACCTACATAATTAGCAGAACTCACACCACTCATCCAAGTCCATTCACCTGGTGTTTGTGCATAGGTTCCTACTGCTAGGATCAAAAAACAACTAACGATAAGCCAATGAAAAAGTTTTTTTGTTTTCAAATTTTAAAAATATGAATTCCCATTACGCTAAAAATAGTTCATTTTGTCCTAAGTTGGTTGATTTTCACAGCGCAATTGTGGAAATGACTTTGAACAATTAAAACCGATCATTGAACCACCGCAACAAACTCACACAATGATTCAATGATTTAACATTTCTTATCGCTTACTATTGAATGGATCTTTTATAACAGGTGTATGATGTGATTTTACTTTATAAAACCCATTAGCGTGTACACCATGCCCAAATTCACATCCGAAAGCAACATCATCTGTTTTTTCTTCAACCTTGATTCCTTTTTTACTAAAGGAAACGTTGATGATGCAGGAGGAATCAATTTTATCACACGTAAATACCGCTTTGTCATTGATGTAATCTAATGTATCCAGGAACATCCCCACATTATAACAAGGAGCACCACGACAAACAAAAAAGGACATTACGATCTTTTCTGGTTCTATTTTCTTGACATCAATCTCCCCGAAATAACCATAGGTGTCACCATCACGTATTTCCGTCTTTTCATCTAACGTGTATGTGCCTGTGGGATCAATTTTGTTAGATGAGCAACTAACTAAAGTGAACATCAAAAAGATTAAACTGTTCTTTTTCAATTTTTATAGATTACTTTTTTTTTTTTGATTTGCGTTGTCGCAATAAATAAGGATATCGGGTACGAATCTATTATTTTCCAAACAAAATTTAAACAAAATACTGATTTTACCAAGCGCACTAAACATACACATACCTCATTTTTGTTCGATACCCGGAAATGTGAAGATCTGTTGTAAAGTCACGCACCTTCATTCCAGACAATGCATGAATGCGGAAAGTGAGGGTTCGACTTTGAAGTTCGTGGCAGTCCTCGTCGTTTGCTTGAATCACCAACTTGACTTGTCGAATGGGAACGGTAGCGGAAACCAATTGTTCACTTCCAATTAATTCAATTTTATCCTTACCAGAGCACGAAGCCTGGTATTGCACGGTGACAAATAAAAAATTGGCATCGATGGAAACATCTTGAATAATGTAGGAATCTGAGGGTGAAAAAACGCCCAATTTGGCCTCTAATTCTGCCGCTTCAGCAGTTTGAACACTAGGTACAAAAACCGTTTTTGTGGAGCAAGCAGAAAGAAAAGCACACGCCAATGGAAGAAAGATTTGAATCGAAGTTTTCATAAGCGAAAGGATTAATCACCTAGAACAACGCATTTCTTTTAGATACTTCATCAAACAAAAACACTTCTGTTCTATTATCCTGAAAACTAAAATTCAAAAGTTGGTTACATGAAAGGGAATGAGGTAATAAATCAATAAGGAAATATATCCCTAAGAAATTCTTTCATGAATCAGACCAATAAGCTATGTT
>JBEEIV010000198.1:0-3759 GCA_041169645.1 Bacteroidota bacterium | reverse complement strand
AATACCCGTGTTCCAAGAAACCTTCAAGTTTTTTTTGACGGTATGGTTACCAATTAGTTGACTCGTTAAAATGTTATTTTGTGTGTACCAGATGTTCGTTGATTTCTCATTGTACATCGATTCGATATCCATGTCGCGTTTTCCGTTACGAATGTTCACTTTATCATCGGCGCTAATGGAGTATAAAGTTTTTAATTGAATGTCATTATTCGCATTCATTTGGTACTTTAAATTGAGCATGCCTGTGTTGAGAACCGACTGAGTGTAGGCAGAATCGCGCAATTCATTTTTTGTCACAACACCACTTGCTTGTTCTTCGAATTCTCTTCGTGTGACGTGGTTAAATTGAAAATTATTGGCATAAGAGTACGCAAAAACATAGCCAAATTTCTGCTTGTCCTTCAATTCAAACATATTCCCGATGGAGTATTGTAAACTAAAGTTTGGCAGTGCCATTCGGTTCATCGAACCCCAAGAATTCGGGATTAATTTTGCGTATTCTGCTTTTTGTGTGTTGTTCAATGCGTTGAAGTCTGCGGTTGTTGGTAGTCCATCTGGCAACCCGCGTGAAGAAGATCCAAGCCCAAAAATATCGGAGTTTGAACTGGTATAAGTTTTAAAATTTTTAAAAGTTGAAATTGTATTGTACCCACCACCAATTTGAATATTTTGAAATGCCTCATCTCGTGGCTCCAATGTTTTAATATCGATGACACCACCTGCAAATTCACCGGGTAATTCGGGTGTTGCACTTTTCATTACAAACAAATTTTCCAACATGTTTGACGGGAAAATATCGAAGGCAAATGCTTTTCGATCACTTTCTGTGCTTGGCAATGAAGCGCCATTGATTAACGCAAAATTATATCGGTCACTCAAACCGCGAACAACGACGAATTTGTTATCCTGAACACTTGCACCACTGATTCGCTTGAATACATCCGAAACACGAGCATCTGGAGTTTTGGTAAAAGTACTTTTGTTAATCCCATCAACTAATCCGCCTTGATTAATTTGCATTTTGGTAATTTCAGAATCGCCCTTCGGTTTTAATTTCCAAGTTACTTTGACATCTTTTTCGGTTTTGGTGGTGTTCTCCATTTCGATTTCAAGGCTCGTATTTTGTCCTTTTTCAACAAGGATGTTTTCTTTTTTTAAGGAAACATAACCCATAAACCGAACTTCCAACATGTATGTCCCTGCTTCTATGTTTGGAAATGAAAATTCACCTTTATCATTTGTTAGGGCCATTTTGTTGACACCCATTAACATAACTTTGGCAGATTCGAGTCCAGAGCCGTTACTTTTATCTTTTACAGTTCCAGAAATACTTCCGGATTGCGCAAAGGAAAAAGCGTAGCTGAAGCTAATGAATAGGATGGAAAAAAAACGAAAATAAGAATTCATATACCTGGGTTAATTTACGATGCAAAGGAACAATGGTACTTTGACTCGAAAATTAAACCTAGGTTAAGGTTGTGTTAATTGAATTCTCAGAAAACTTAACACATCCTTAACACAAAAAAAAGAGGGGACTAACCCTCCTTTTCACACAGGATATTTCGCTTTAATCGAAAACAACTTTCATTTCCACACGTCTATTTTTCTGACGTCCTTCTGGGGTATCATTACTCGCAATCGGTTTTTTCTCTCCATAATAAAGGGTAATTAATCGACTAGGATCAATGCCTTCAAATATCAAGTAATTTTTCAAGGCTTCCGCTCTTTTTTTGGAAAGCACCAAGTTGGCATTGTCGTCTCCTTGATTATCTGTATGGCCAGCAATTTCTAATTTCCATGTTGGTTTTTTCTTCAACACTTCAGCAAGTTCGGTCAAAGATGCTTTTGATGATGCTAAAATAATGTCTTTTCCAACCTCAAATTCTAAGTTGTCGAATGCTGTTTTCAACACTTCAATTACTTCCTGCTCGATAACTGGACAACCTTTATTTGAAACGGGACCTGGTGTGTTCGGGCAATCATCATCCTTATCCAATAAACCATCATTGTCCGTGTCTTTATATGGACAACCTTTGTTTGCTTTTGGACCAGAAAGGTTCGGGCAATCATCGTCTTTATCTAATAAACCATCGCCATCCGTATCAGGGTAAGGACAACCATTGTTTTCTTTCGGGCCAGCTTTTTCTGGACAATCGTCAATGTAATCGAATAAACCATCATTATCTTTATCAGGACAACCCATTTTCTCGATAGGGCCAGCATGTTCTGGGCAAGCATCATCACTATCTTTTATGCCGTCTCCATCTTTATCTGGACAACCTTTCAATGAAATGAGTCCTGCAATGCTTGGACACTCATCGTCTTGATCTTTGATTTTATCTCCATCGGTATCTGGACAACCCTTAAATTCTTTGATTCCTGCAATGGTTGGACACTCATCTTCTGGATCGATGATTTTGTCACCATCTGAATCAGGACAACCATTAAATTCGATCAATCCCGCCAGAGTTGGACAGGAATCTTTCTTGTCCATGATTTTATCTCCATCGGTATCCGGACAACCTTTGAATTCTGCAATTCCTGGAACATCGACACAATCGTCTTGTGAGTCAGGAATTCCATCTTTGTCCGTATCAGGACATCCATAAAATGCCCAGATACCAGGAACTTCCTTACAAAGGTCTTTTTTATCCGAAACTTTGTCTTTGTCTACATCCTTCACACGGTGATAAAGAATCGGAATTCTTGTTCCAAAATAAACCTCTACGCCATCAATGTCATCCTTGGCCATTAATGTTTTCATATCCGTTACACCTAGAACCAAAGGACCGATGCGTGTAGCAAGGCCATATTTCATTCCACTATATTGATTCATGGAAATCGGCATATATAGACCAAAATACGGGCTGTCAAAACTTGGTGTAATGGAGAATTGATTCGCGGTTTTTACTTTGGTGTCTTTCCCTTGGGAAATCAAGTTCACCATAGTTGTGGCGTTGATGTAAAAACCTTTCCATATTTGGTAGTCAAATTGCAAGCTGACCGCCGTAGGAGTGCGCATTTTAAATGTTTGGGATGTTTGTTGCAATGCGACCCATTCAGTATTACCGGCTAAAGTAGATTCTTGAATCAAGGAATCAATCACCCCATCGAATCCTTCCAAATTATCTGCGACTTCAAATTGTTGTAAGTTGAACAAATTGCTTGTATTTACAGCAAAGTTTCGGCTTAGTCCACCTTTAGTAAATTTCATACTACCCATATCGAGTATGGAGAGTCCAGCGCGTAATTTGTATTTATTTTCGTTTCGTTTCCAGAGGTCGGTTTCCCCGTCCATGTCGTATTTGAAATCCGCATATTTCGGACGCCATTCATAAACGAGTCCGATGTCCATTCCAAAACCAAGCTTGGATGCCGGATTAAGTAAATCAGCAACGGTTGGATTTTGTCCGTTCAACCCATTGTTTATGATACCATTTGCATTATCGGAGTAACCATAGTCAAAAGTCCCTGATAAGTATTGCGAAGTATCTTCATTAACCAAATTATAAGCGAAGTCATCCGTATATACATAAGCAGCGGCATGTCCGATCAATAATTTTGGTGCAACACCTAACTTTAGAAAGTGCTCTTTATTGTCCATTAGAACCCGCGAAAAATTGAATCCTATTTCAGACCAAGTCATGTAATTTACATTAAACAACTGTTCATTAAATTTAGCATTCCACAAACTAGGGTGTTCCAATCCATCTTCCGCGAGTACGGCTAATTTGGGATCCATATTATCCACATTAATGA
>JBEEIV010000197.1:0-4061 GCA_041169645.1 Bacteroidota bacterium | reverse complement strand
CGCCATCAAAACCCACATCGTCCCATTGGTAAAGGACATTCAATTAAAAAAATTAGCCCTACTTCAAACGGAACGATTCAAACCTTGGAATGTTGAGGTTGATCCAGAAGGAAAAGCACCGCTGAAACCTTTTGAAACTGGAAAACAAATGTTGGATGGGTGTATTCACATGCTGGGAAATTTAAACCCCTATTTCGCTGATTGCCTCAAAACTATGGAAGAAATGGGTCATTTAGATTTGGATTCCAAAGCGGGAAAAGCGCCTGGCGGATACAATTATCCCTTGTATGAAATTGGCGTTCCATTCATTTTCATGAACGCAGTTGGTGCCCAGCGCGATTTAGTAACCATGATACACGAGGCGGGGCATGCGGTTCATTCCTTCCTAAGTCGCGACTTGACATTAACGGGGTTCAAAAACTTACCCTCGGAAGTAGCCGAATTGGCCTCCATGTCGATGGAACTCCTTTCCATGAAAGAATGGCATCATTTCTATGCAGATGCAGATGATTTAAACCGAGCGAAGCGCGAACAATTAGAAGGGATTTTAAAAATCCTTCCATGGATTGCTCAAATTGATGCCTTTCAACATTGGGTTTATGAAAACCCATCGCACAGCATTACAGAACGACATGTGTATTGGTCCACGTTATCAAAGGAATTTGGTACAGGATTAACGGACTGGACAGGTTTTGAAGATCAAATCGCGACATCTTGGCAACGTCAATTACATTTATTTGAGGTTCCTTTTTACTACATTGAATATGGCATTGCCCAATTGGGAGCATTAGGTGTATGGATGAATAGTTTAAATGATTTGGAATCGGGATTAAATGCCTATCAGGAAGCATTGAAATTAGGATATACGAAAACGATTCCTGAAATATATGCAACGGCAAAGGTGCCTTTCGATTTCTCCACAGAAAGATTAAAGACCCTTGTAGATTTCATACATGGAGAAATGAAAAAATTAGACTAGAAATAAATTCGACTTGAAATTGCACAGATTTTAATTTTCTCTTTATATTTGCACCCTCGATTAGCGAATTCATTCTTCGAATGATGAGTAAATGGCAAGATAGCTCATCCGCCACGGCGGAGGTTAGAGCACAGAAATACTAATGGCGAGATAGCTCATCCGCCGCGGCGGAGGTTAGAGCACAGAAATATGAATGGCGAGATAGCTCATCCGCCGCGGCGGAGGTTAGAGCACAGAAATATGAATGGCGAGATAGCTCAGTTGGTTAGAGCGTAGGATTCATAACCCTAAGGTCCCGAGTTCAACTCTCGGTCTCGCTACAAACCCCGACGATTCTGTCGGGGTTTTTTATTTAAACACATTTTTTTACAACTAATTTCATTGAATGTTCTAGCATATACAATAAATACATGTTGAGATTGGTTTAATCATTACATTGAAATTCCAAGTTTACATTCTTTATTCAGAAAAAATGAAATCCTTCTACAAAGGACAAACAGCCCAATTAAATGAGCGTTTGCACAGGCATAATTCCGGATATGAATTTGCAACAAAGAGAGGAGTACCTTGGAAAGTAATTTGGACAACTGAAAAGGATTCGAGATCAGAAGCAATAGTACTCGAAAGAAAATTAAAAAATCTTTCCGTCAAACGAACACTTGAGTTCATTTTGAAATATAAACAAGGGGTCCCGAGCTCTGACGAGCTTTTGTTTTTGCAAAAGCTGTCTGAATACTGACCATAGCGTCAGTATTCAACTCTCGGTCTCACTGATGAGCCTTCGGCTATCAGTGTAAACATGAGCCTTCGGTTATCAGTGTAAACGCAACAAACCCCGACGATTCTGTCGGGGTTTTTTATTTACATTCATTTTCAATCATCTCAAAATCTCCGTACTTTCACTTCTGTAAATCGATTTGATGAAGAAAATCTTGAAAACACTTCTTTTATTCCTTCTAGTTGGGATAAGTTGGCTATCCTTTGGTCAAGCGGAGACGTACAACCTGACTGTTAAGGTTTCCGGTATTGCGGTGAAGAAAGGCATGGTGGAATTTGGACTTTTCAGGGACCCAAATAAGTTCACTAAAGTTGGTGGGACCTATCGAATGATGCGGGTAAAAGTGGACTCAGGAGAAGAGACCGTTACGTTTCATCAGTTGCCCAAAGGAACCTATGCTGTGTGTATTTACCTCGATGAAAATGGAAACAATCAATGTGATAAAAACATGTTTGGTATTCCTACAGAACGCTTCGCATTCTCTAACAATGTTCGTCCCATGTTAAGTGCACCATCATTTGAATCATGTTCGATTCGATTGAACGAAAACAAATGGATTGTTATTCGTGCCGATTATTAATGCGTGTGAAGGTGATCTTTCGAATAGTGCTCGCTTGGTTTATCTGTCAAAATACCATTTATGCGCAGGAATTTCAGGTTCTTTTTAGACAATATGGCATCGAAACGCCCGTCATCCATGAGCACATTACTTTAGCGAAGGAAACATTTCAAATTCAAGTGCGGTTCAAAGGTACCGATGGTGTATTTGGCGCATGTTCATTTAACGACTCCTTGTTCCAAATACCATTGGATCAATCATTGCCCGAACCATCATCCATTCCATGGAAAATTGCGGTTGAACCAGCTTTCAATGCAGATCAAGACATGATTGTCTCAGAGGATAGTTACTTTTATTGGTTTTATCAACCTAAAGATGATGCTTGGCATCGTTTCGACCCGAATCCCATCATTCGAAGAGGACAAGTAACGGGAACCAAAACAATTTCCAATTTGTTTCTTTCAGCAGACTACAATGCTAGTACGAAATCAATTTCCATTTCAGAAGTGGAAAAGCCGCTTTATTTGATCTTCTTTCTAATCAATAAAAACGGTCAAAATTTCCAACGAATTCGGATAAAAGTTGACTGGCAAAAATGAATTGTCTAGGTACTTTGAATCACAAAGAAATAAATGGGCATTCCAAAAATAATGTTCATGGGGAAAGTCACTCCGAGTGCCATTGGAACATACAAACCGGGATCTGCTGTTGGAGCTGCAAGTTTCATTGCGGCGGGGACAGCAATATAAGAGGCACTACTTGCCAAAATAGCAAAAATAAAACGGTCACCAAGATCTGGCGTGACAAATCCACTTAAATAAGCCACCAGAATCCCATTAACTAAGGGCATGATTAAAGCAAATAAAAAAGAAAAGCGTCCATGACTTAAAAAAGAACGGAACCTTCCCGCGGTTGTCATTCCCATTTTTAATAAAAATATGGCTAGGAATCCTTTGAAAATATCCGTCGTAAAATGCTGGATGTCGATGGCTTGTTTTCCATCTGAAACAAAACCAATGAACAAACTTCCAACGAGCATGAGTACACTTCCGTTCGTTAAAGAGTGTCGGATAATATCCCTTAAACTGGAAACTTTTTGATTTTGTCGATCAAACCTCATCATGAGCATTACCCCAACAATAATGGCTGGAACCTCCATGATTGCCATCACAGCAACCATGTGACCACTAAACGTTAATTTAAATGATTCTAAAAAGGTAGAGGCGGCCACAAAAGTTACCGCACTTACGGAGCCATAAGATGCCGCTATTGCTCCTGCATTAGGAATCGTCATCTTCCGTTTCAGAATGAAAAAAGAATAAATCGGGATGATCGATGCAATTGCGATTCCAAATAATAAAGCATAAAGCACTTTAGCGTTAAAATCGTGATGGGCCAGTTCTTGTCCCCCCTTGAATCCAATCGAAAACAATAAATAAAGTGAAATAAATTTAAACGATGATTCGGGAATATCCAAATCGCTTTTCACCATAACTGCGATGATTCCAAGTATGAAAAAAAGTAAGGTAGGATTAGTGAAATTGCTCAGAAGTAATTCGATGTTCATGTGAGTTTATGTTTAATTTGAGTGGTGATTTCGTGTGTGGTCATGATTGTTTTTAGGGATTGCATGATGGACAAAACATGGGATCCTCTGTTTTGCGTCCGTTAGGATTTTCTACTTCTTCTTGGAAACCACAGAATGTGCATCCGTATAGGTGACGTAAAATGGATTCCGTTGGAGT
>JBEEIV010000196.1:0-4461 GCA_041169645.1 Bacteroidota bacterium | reverse complement strand
GTGTAGAAAATGACGGCGTCCTCAAAATTCAAGGATTCAATTTTAATTTTACTGAGTTCATTGTTCCATTTTTCAATGTTCTTAGAATAAACTTGCATGAAATCGAAACCAGGGATTTCCATTTGAACGTTGTGCGCAGCTCCTTTTTGATCCACATGCGACATGCCCACCTTCACATAAATCACTTTGGTGTTCTTTGGAAATTCTAGCAAAAGTTTATGTGTTCCCGCAATTTTCACAGGCTTTGCTGTGCTAAATGGGATGGAGGTTTCGAGGTGAAAATAAAAGTGTTGCTCGTTGGCCCAAGCTTCGGAAATTCTTTTTCCTGAGATAGTGGTATTGTTTACGATTTCGAATCCTGCATCGAGTACCTTGTCTCGGTAATCTAAATCCAATAAAATGAATTTCTTGCCTTTTTCATTTTGAAAGGTATATTCATGGATTCCGGAACGATCAGTGGCGGTTAAGCGCACATTGATTTGCTCGTCCTCTAAAAATACTTCATAGAAACCCGCGCGTGCTTTTTCCTTTTTATGACTAAAGGTTGATCCAAATCCATTTTTTGAATCTTCAAATTTCGGAAGCAATTTCGCTTTTTTACCAGATTGAGGTACAATCAAAAGATCTGCATAATCAGGAACTCCTGTTCCACTTAAATGGGTATGACTAAAACCGTAAATAATGGAGTCTGAGTAGTGGTAACCTCCGCATCCATCCCAGCCATCGTGACGCGTATCTGGACTCAACTGCATCATTCCGAACGGAGTACATACCCCAGGAAAGGTATGTCCGTGTCCACCAGTTCCAATCGTTGGCATGACATACACATATGGGTTGAATGTATTCGATGATTTTCCTAGGATGTTTTGTGCTTTGTCGCTTGCGTTCAAAAGTTCGTTCACTTGACAAAAAGCAAGGCAACTTGGAAGGATTAAAAATGCAGTTAAAAGCGTTTTCATGCGTCGAATTTTCGTTTGTTCAAAGAAGCATACTTCGTATTCTTCAAAAAATAATAATCCCATAAAATCCTGCCGTTATATCGATAGAATTTTCTTGATTTTGTTCGGAGAAAGCTGCGTTTGCGATAAAACCGTCCGAATTGCGCGTAGAGGTTCATATGTGCTAGGAAAACCATCCATGTCAACTTGATTTTACCAGACAGCAAGAATTTGATTCCAGCAATTCCATCTAGGCACATTCGAATAAAGAGACTAGGTAGAAGTGGACCAGCATGATTTTTCATCAACATGAATAAGCTATTCCTGAAATTGAGGTAGGTTTTTTTTGGAGATTGGTAATCCAATGTTCCACCGCCAAGGTGATAAACGGTACTTGCGGGTATGCAATAAAAGGAATGTCCCAAATTTCCAAGACGTAAACAAAGGTCTATTTCCTCCATATGTGCAAAGAAATCCGAATCAAAACCTTTTACTTCATGAAATAAATGCGAACGAATCAACATAGCGGCACCAGAAGTCCAGGTTACTTCTGTGTCGAAATCATATTGTCCTTCATCCTTTTCCAAGGTATCAAACATTCTTCCGCGGCAAAATGGAAAATAATGCAAGTCTACAAAGCCACCGGATGCACCAGCGTGTTCAAAAGTGTCTTTCTTTGACCACGATTTAACTTTTGGTTGAACAGCTGCCGCTTGTGGGTTTTGTGCTAAAAATGTAAGTAGAGGCTCGATCCAATTTTCAGTAACCTCCACGTCACTGTTCAGAAGTAAATAATACTCAAACTGACCTTCTAATTCGGCTAAAGCAAGGTTATATCCTCCGGCAAAACCAAAATTTCGATTTTGTTCAATGAGTTGAATTTGTGGAAATTCTTTTTTAAGGTAATCAACCGAATCATCCGTACTGGCATTATCTGCAACGTAAATCGGGTACATACTTGAATGAGCACAAACACTTGGTAAAAAGGTTTCAAGGTGTTTTTTACCATTGTAATTGAGGATAACTACAGCTAATGAACTTTCCATACACTAGTATTGGCGAAACAAATCATTACTTTCACCTCCCCAATGATCTACGTTGTTTTGGTTTGGATTATCCACGTTGCCGTTATAGGTATTTCGTTTCGCAAGGATTTGTGGCCATGCTGGATTTTTTAGTTCACCAAGCATGTCGGAATGCAATAGTCGGTAGGCATTGTTTACTAAGTCCGGATTGTAGAATATGAATCGTTTATTGCTGTAAATACCTATTTTATTATAAGTCCAAATTTCATAAGGATATTCAGAAGGCGATGATTCCCGCGCATTCACTTGACTTGGTGCCCCATATTTCAGGTAAACACGACCACGATCGGTCTCAAATCCCTCTTGGAAATTATTCCCATAAATATCTTGGACAAATACCACCTGAGCTTTGTATTTTAACCAGGATTCATAGGAGTTAGTGGGGGAAGTAATGGCCCAATATCCTTGTATGTGCTTACGGGCATTTTCGGTATTCTTTAATTTTAACGTTTCAATGATGTTTTTAATTTCAGCAGGTTTCGAAATCGGGATAAGGCTCTCTAAAAAATAAAACACTGAATCTGTCGGAATGGAAGTTTGGAAAGCGGGGTCAAGGACTAAGTTTTCCATCGTAAACATGGAGTTGTTTTCGTTGCTTCGTTCGAAATCATAGGTTTGAATCGCAATTATTTCTGCGTTTAAGCGACTCACGCTAAATTCTAACTGATAATTTCCTGTGTGAAGATCTTCGATATTAATGGATTCGAATACGGGAATAACCGGACCTTTTTTATACGTGAACGACCGTGTAAAGCCTTTTGTTTCTGAGGCGTCCTTGGAATTGATTACACGGTAAGTCAGTTGAAAGTTCGTGTCCGCTATGTTTTCCGTTCCATATAATTCTAAATAAATCGGGAGGTTTTTAGAATCTGTGGCATAAAAATTTGAGAGCATTGGAATAATATGGTAACCCGATTTATCAAAGTTGGTCATGTTTTCGCTTGGATAGGCATATTCAGCGACAAGTATGTCTGAAATTTTCGTGTTCTTTGAATAATCCTCGATGGTTATGGGTAGGTTGCCGGTAATCTCAGAGTCCTCTTTGTATACATCTAATAAGTGCAATTTCATGGTGTATTTTCCTGGATTTAATTGGATCCGAAGAACTTCGTAAAAATCATCTTGAATGCTGTCAATGGCTTCCGGTGATTCAAGGACGTAACGATCGCTATAAACGATTTGAGTACTATCCGAAATATCAACAGAGATTAATACTTTCGAGCGTAGTCCGCGTCCCTCGTTTTTATAAACAACCGAGTAGGAGACAAATTGCATGTATACTTCCAAATAGTTGCCAATTTCCGGAGCGAAAAATTGTTTCGTGTCGAGGTATGTTTTTATTTTCGACCCTTGCGAAAAGGACAAGCTGGATAGAAAAATAAAAAGGAAAAGAATGATTTTTTTCATGTGAATTTAAAATTACAGAAAAAGGATCAATCTTCGATATTCAAGCGGATTTTTTGTGCCAATTGACGGTTGTAGGTTTCCAATAAATACTTGAAGTAGTTGTCCGTACTTTTTGAAATACACTTGGTGTAATGCTTTAAGCGATGCTCTATATGATCTTGTATAACATACATCAAATCAAGGGCATGATCCACATTTTTAGCGGAGGACTCAATTGCTTTAAAGTGATTTTCTATCGATAAGTCGATTGCTTTTTTTCCTTTTTCTCCGCGATCCAAGCACTCGTAATAACAATCTTTGATGTTAAATTCTTCCAGAATGGCAGAAGGCATGTGTTTGTCAAATCCTTTAGGGAATTCAAACTCTACTTCAAATTCCATGTCTTCCAATTCTGAAATGCGAGATTCTAGGAAGCGATCGGGAAACTTAAACGCATCTTGCCAATTAATGTAATCTTGCCAATAGCCAAATCGGCGAACATTATTTCCTAAATCAATGATTTGAAAATCACTTTTGTTCGGGAGTTTCCTTGAACCGCGTCCAATCATTTGATGATAGAGTGTTAAGGAACGTGTAGCGCGGTTAATGATGATGGATTCAACCGTTGGTTCGTCAAATCCCGTTGTGAGGATCCCAACGGAAGTCAAGATGGCTCCCGGTGTCACCTTAAACCATTGGATTACGTCCTTTCGATCTTTATCACTAAAGGTTGAATCGAGGTGGCGAATGTTGTATTTTAACTTTTTAAAGGATTCTTCGACACGTCTGGACGTTTCGATTCCAGCATTAAAAATCAACGTCTTTTTACCAAGACTTACTTCTTCATAGGCAAAAATCAATTTCTCTTGCATGAAAAAATTACTATACAGTAAGTCTGAGCTGCTCACGGTAAAATCGCCGTTTGTCCCTATTTTCAATCCATGCAAATTCACGTCATATTGGTACGTTTCTGCATTGGATAAATAACCGCCTTCAATGAGGTTGGAAATCGATTCACCTACAAGTAATTTGTTGTAGTTGTCCTTTAAGGG